>NZ_RZRA01000686.1:0-3169 GCF_003998945.1 Mesorhizobium sp. M7A.F.Ca.CA.003.01.2.1
TTGCAGGACTGGCCGCTGTTGCTGAAGCAACCGGCCACGCCCTTGCTGACCGCGCTTGCGAGGTCGACGTCGGGGAACAGAATGTTGGCCGACTTGCCACCAAGCTCCTGATGCACGCGCTTGACCGTGTCGGCAGCGGCCTTGGCCACCAGGATGCCGGCGCGGGTCGAACCGGTGAACGACATCATGTCGATGTCAGGATGGCTGGACAACGCCTGGCCGACGCCCGGTCCGTCGCCATTGACGAGGTTGAAGACGCCCTTCGGCACGCCGGCCTCGTCGAGGATCTCGGCGAAGATGATGGCGTCGAGCGGCGCGATCTCGGATGGCTTGAGCACCATGGTGCAGCCGGCGGCGAGCGCCGGACCCACCTTGCAGGTGATCTGGTTGAGCGGCCAGTTCCACGGCGTGATCAGCCCGACGACACCGATCGGCTCCTTGACCACGAGATGATTGCCCTTCACGTGGCGGAATTCGAAAGCCTTCAGCGTCTCGGCCATTTTGGTCAGATGCGCCAGCCCAATGCCGACCTGGCTGTCCAACGCCATCTGGCGCGGCGCGCCCATCTCGCGCGACACGGCAACCGCAAGATCGCCACTGCGCTTCTTGTAGACCGCGATGATGCGATTCAACAGGTCGAGCCGCTCGCTAACTTCGGTGAAACCAAAGCCGTTGAAGGCGCGCTTGGCGGCAGCCACCGCCTTGTCGACATCGGCCTTGGAGCCGAGCGAAATCTGCGCAAAAGCGTCCTCATTCGAGGGATCGATGACGTCCAATGGGTTGGGCACAACAGGATCGACCCACGCGCCATCGATGTAGAACTGCAGATTGTGTGACATGGTTTTCTCCTTGGCCGCATGGTCGCGCCGGGCCGTCATATCTGGCTGGAGATAACGATGCACAAACGCCGCTGTCAAACACAACCCCCGAAGTGGTTGAGCCAGTGCGGCAGTGATTGAGCCAGAGCGGTTGGGCAGCAACCGGCTTGGTGAGGATGGACTACAGCAAGGTATGCCCGGCCTCGACCAGAAACCGCCTCGCCGCGGCCTGATCCGTGGCTTTCACCAGGAGATGGTCGCCATCGAAAGTGGACACCACGAAGATGCCCAACCCGTTTTCCGACAACGGCCTGATGACCGACAGCACGATACCGGTTTCGTCGAAGGCGAACGGGCCCAGGAGCTTGAAGGCCACCCAGTCGATATCCTGCTTGACGGCATGCGGCACGCGGTCCTGCAGGCAAACGATCGAAAGCTCGTCGTCGGTCCTTGTGATGCTGACGAAGCCTGGTCCGTCCGCCCAACCGGGAATGGTTTCGCCCGCCGCCAGCCGGGAAACCGCGTAAGACCCCGGGAGTTGCTTAAGCTTGACCTTGGCAGCCATTATCGAAATCCTTCCTCAGATCGCCGGTGATCCCGCTAGCCTCTTGCTCATATAGACCGTCATGCCGCCCATGAACGGCTCGTCCCGATCCACTATGTAGCCCTGCCTCTTGTAGAGCGATACGTTCGCCTCGAACGCGCCATTGGTCAGCAGGCGAAGCTCGTCGCGGCCCGACTCGATCGCCTTGCGCTCGGCCCACTCCAGCAACAGCCGGCCAATCCCCCTGCCCTGCGCATCCGGTGCGACACAGACATTCTCGATCCACAGATGATCCTCGGCCAGCATGGTTTCAATCATTCCCACGATCCGATCATCCTCGACGGCGAGATCGAACGGATGCTCGGCAACAGCCTTCTCGTAGTCGGCGCGCATCGGCAGAGGCTCGCGGCCGATCACCGCTACCCATTTGGCATAGGCGGCGCGCACGATATCCCGGATCGCGGCGGCGTCAGCGGGCGCGGCCGGCCGAAGCCGGATGGAAGAATTGTTGGTCATCAAACTGCTCCAGACATGAAAAATCCCGCCGGCGGTTTCGCGGGCGGGGCTGGAAACGAAAGAACCGGGTCTATCCTGCCGGTCTTTGTCGTCGCGCAATCAGCTTGCCGCTCCGCACTGTGCAGGGGCGACGTCGCTTGGTGTTGGCGGGCGCGAAAACGAACATGGCGCCAAGTTGGAACAGGAAGCGCGGCGATGTCAAGGCGACCGCTCGATCGACAGTGTCTCGCATCGGCGACAAGGTTCTGGTCCTCGCGCCCGCAGGGCATAGAATCGCTATATGCTTTGTGCCAACGGCAGCTAATCGATGGGCAAACTATGACCGGGACGCTGAACAAAGCGGTGCGGATGGTGGCCATCCTGAACCTGGCCTATTTCGGGATCGAATTTGCCGTAGCCGTTTGGATCGGATCGGTATCGCTGTTCGCGGACAGCATCGATTTTCTGGAGGACGCATCCGTCAATCTCCTGATCATGGTCGCGTTGGGCTGGACCGTCCGCAATCGAGCGCGGCTCGGAATGGCGCTGGCCGGGATACTTCTGATCCCCGCATTGGCGACCCTTTGGACAGCCTGGGAGAAATTCAACATTCCAATTCCGCCAGCTCTCGTTCCGCTAACGCTCACGGCGGCTGGCGCGATGCTCGTCAACCTGTCGTGCGCGCTCATGCTCGCTCGCTATCGCCATCACAGCGGCAGCCTCACCCGCGCCGCCTTCCTGTCGGCGCGCAACGACGTCCTGGCCAATGTGGCAATCATTGCCGCTGCCCTGGTCACCGCATTCGTGTGGAATTCGGCCTGGCCCGATATCGTCATTGGGCTGGCAATCGCCGTCATGAATGCGGATGCTGCCCGCGAGGTTTTCACGGCCGCAAGACGCGAGTTCGCAGAAGGCCAAATTTCAAACTGAAACGCTGCCACCCGATCCGCGCACGATCCCCTCAACTCCTGCGCCGTCGGCCGGAATGGCTACCCGGTCGTCGAGTGCCCTCAGCCTGCGCCTGGCTCTAGCGATCGATCCTTGCTTCCTGTTGCGGAGAATAGCGCGCTCCCTGTACGGCGATCGCCGAGACCGCGTTCTCGATGTCGGCAGTTCGCCGTCAGCGCGACAGTGACCGATCCGATGTTCTCTTCGAGGCGATTGAGCTTGGTGGTGCCGGGGATCGGAACGATCCAGGGCTGTATCTGCCAAGCGCGGGAGCGATATCGGAGAATGGGCTTTTCAGCCTTGGAACATCGGTCATGTTGGTCTCCTTCGTAGAGTTCGGGCGTTGAACTCGGCGCCACGCGCC
>NZ_RZRA01000687.1:0-3167 GCF_003998945.1 Mesorhizobium sp. M7A.F.Ca.CA.003.01.2.1
AAGTCAGCCGTGGGTCCGAGAGCACCGCGTCGTACCAGCGCAGCGACGGGCCGGTGAAGGGCGGGATCGGGAACGACGTCGCCTGCAGCGAAAACAGTACCAGCACGATCACGGGCAGGAAGATGAAGCCGTAGACGGCAAGCGCGTAGAGCCAGGAGGCGATGCGGACAATCCTGCGCATCTCAGGCCCGCTCGATCTTCAGCCAGTGGGCGCAGGCGAGATAGGCGATGGTGACCACCGCCATCAGGATGATCGACAGCGCCGAGGCCAGCGGAAAGTCGCCGCGCCGGCCGATCTGCATCATCACCAGCTGCGGCATCAGCAGCTCGTTGTTGCCGCCCAGGATCTGCGGCGTGATGTAGTCGCCGATGCACAGCACGAAGGTGAGGAAGGCGCCGACCATGATGCCGGGCAAGGTCAGCGGCAGCACGACATGCAGGAAGGTTCGCACCGGCCCGGCGCCGAGATCGGCGGCCGCCTTGCGGTAGCTCGGGCTGAGCTGCTTGAGATTGGCGAAGATCGTCAGCGTCAACAACATGACGAAGAAGTGCACGAAGCCGGTGATGGTGGCGAAACGCGTGTTGGCGAGATGCACAGGCTCGCTGATGAGGCCGGAGCCGGTCAGCGCCCGGTTTATGACGCCGTTCTGCGCCAGCACCAGCAGCCAGGAATAGGAGCGCACGACATAGGAGGTCCAGAACGGCAGCACCGCCAGCATCAGCGCCAGCCGCTGCCAGCGCTCCGGCACCTGTTCGGCGAGGATCCAGGCGAAGGGATAGGCGAGCAGCACCGAGACCACGGTGACGATCGCGGTCACCTCAAGCGAGTTCACCATCGCCTGCCAGTAGGAGGGGTTGGTGAAGAATTGGCTGTAGTTGGACAGCGTGAAGCCGCCGCCCTCATGCGCCGTCAGGCTGGAAAACCCCATGGCAATGAACGGCAGCACGAAGAACAGCAGCGTCCAGCCGAGCGCCGGCGTGACCAGCGCCCAGGGCAGAGCAGAGCTCGCCCGGGGCAGGGTATGGCCCGCCCGGGGCAAGGGGTTGTTTCCAGCCGAGCTCATGAGCGCTATCGGCTCATTTCGCCTGCAGCATTTCGGTCCACATGTCCTGCATCTTCTTGTCGAGATCGGCGTTCGGCGCCGGATAGGCCTGGGCACGCGTCAGGAAGCCCGGCTGTTCGTCGAAGCGCAGCACCTTCTTCTGGTCGTCGGTCAGTGCTGCCTTGGTGTTGGCCGGCATGCCCCAGTAGCAGGAGGAGGTGGCAAGCCGCGCCTGGCCCTCCGGGCTCATAATGTACTGGATGAACTTCAGCGCCATGTCCTTGTTCTTGGAATCCTTGAACATGGCCAGCGACTGCGACCACAGAACCGCACCTTCTTTCGGGATGGAGAAGTCCAGCGCCGGGTTTTCCTTGGCTAGGCCCGCCGTCACCCATTCGCCGCCGCCGACCAGTATGTCGACCTCGCCCGTCGCCAGCGCCGTCTGGCTGGCGGTCACTTCGCCGACCAGCTTGGCATTGGCTTTCATCTTCAAGAGCTCGTCCTTGAGGGCGGGCAGGTCGGCTTCGGTGAGATCGGCCGTCTTCTTGCCGATCGCCAGTGCGGCCATGCCGATGACCGGCAGGTAGTAGTCGTAGATGGCGACCTTGCCCTTGTACTTGTCGCCGGTCAGGGCCGCCATCGACTGCATGTCGGCCGGATCGACCTTGGTCTTGTTGTAGCCGATCGTGTTGTAGCCGAACTTTTCGGTGATGCCGTAGCGCTTGCCGCCGACCATGGTGGAGCCGTTCATCTTCACCTGCGCAAACAGGTCGGCCAGCGGCAGCTTGTCTTCCGGCAGCGGCTCGAACAGGCCTTTTTCGACGCCGCGCGGCACGTCGATCGAATCGATCACCATCACGTCCCAGTCGCCCGGCTGCGACTGTTCGACGATGGCGAGGCCAGCGCCGGTGCCCTCGAAATCCTTGACGTTGACCTTGACGCCATTGGCCTCCTCGAAGGGCTGCAGCAGCGCCGGATCGGCATGATCGCACCAGATCAGCGCGTTGAGGTCGGCGGCCTGGACAGCGCTGCCGGCTGCGAGCAACAGCGCCGCGGCCGCGCACGCAGCATGCAGATGGCTCTTCAACATGGAAAGCGAATTCATGGTCTTGGAATGTGCGGACATCGAGTGTTCTCCCTTGCCTTTGTGGCTTCTTGCAAAAAATTGAACCAATTCTAAAATTGAGTCAATTCTGTTTTTGTGGAAAGAGGCTGGAATGAGCGGATTGCGGGCAAGGCAAAAGGCGGACCGGCACAGGCGCATCATCGAAGCGGCGGCGGAACTGTTTCGAGAGGCCGGCTATGAGGGCGCCAAGATAGAGGCGATCGCCACGCAGGCCGAGGTCTCGGTCGGCACCATCTACAATTACTACGAGAACAAGGGCGACATCCTCGGCGCCATCGTCTCGCTGGAGGTCAACGAGGTGCTGAATGCCGGGCAGGGCGTCGTCGCCAGGCCGCCGGCCAATGTCGGCGATGCGCTGGATACGCTGATCGGCATCTACATCGAGCACTCGCTGCACTATCTCAGCAAGGAGATGTGGCGGCAGGCAATGGCGATCTCGACGCAACTGCCCGACAGCCCGTTCGGCCAGGCCTACACCGCGCTCGACCGCGCGCTGACCGAACAGATCCGCGCCCTGATCGCCCGGCTGCAGGCGCTCGGCCTGGTGCGCCAGGACATCGACGGGGCGGCGCTCGGCGAACTGATCTTCAACAACATGAACATGATGTTCATCGAGTTCGTGAAACGCGACGCGGCGAGGATACCGGAGCTGCGCGCAGCGATACGGAGGCAGAACCGGATTTTGGTGGCGGCGATCGGGGTGTGAGGGAGTCAGGAGCAGACAGGAGAAAATCGTCGGTTCGGCATATTGTCATTTCACACCAGCGCTCGCCTCTTGAGTTGAATTTAAAGCCTGGTACAACTTAAGGGAGCATAAAAAGGGGAGGCGTAAATGGGGGCGTTTTCCATCTGGCATTGGGCGATCATGCTGCTGTTGATCGGCGTGCCTGTTTTCTTTGCTGTTCGATCGGCCGCGAAGCCGTCGCAGAATCCTGAGGCTCTTGTGGGCTTCGGCGGCTGGCTGATGCTGCTGGCTATCGGTCAGGCATTGTCACCGC
>NZ_RZRA01000688.1:0-3164 GCF_003998945.1 Mesorhizobium sp. M7A.F.Ca.CA.003.01.2.1
TGGCCGAGGTGACCGCCGACAGCCCGGCGGCGAAGGCCGGCATCCTTCCCGGCGACCGATTCGTCAGCGTCGACGGCAACAAGGTCGAAACCTTTGGCGACGTCCAACGCCTGGTCTCGGGCCGTGCGGACGACGCAATCACTTTCGTCATGCTGCGCGACGGCCGGGAGGTCACTGTGACCGCGGCACCGCGGCTGATGGAACAGGAAGACGCGCTCGGCAACAAGGTCAAGGTCGCTGTAATCGGTGTCGTCAACAACAAGGAACTCGGCCAGCCACGGCTCATCACCTACACGCCTGTTGGAGCTGTCGCGGCGGCGGTCGAGGAAACCGGTCACGTCATCCAGCGCACCGGCCAGTTCCTGCAGCGCTTTGTTGTCGGGCGCGAAGACAAATGTCAGTTGGGCGGTCCGGTGAAGATCGCCGACATGGCGGGCAGGGCTGCGAAACTGGGATTCGAATGGCTCGTGCAACTGGTTGCACTGCTATCCGTTGGCATCGGAATTCTGAACCTTTTGCCGATTCCCCCTCTCGACGGCGGTCACCTCTTGTTCTACGGGGTGGAGGCTGTCATTCGCCGTCCGGTGTCGGAACGGATGATGGAAATGGCCTATCGGGCCGGGTTGCTTCTGGTGCTGTGCTTCATGGGGTTCGTTTTTTGGAACGATCTGTTTGGGTGCTGAAATCATGAAGAAATTTGGCTTCTGCATGGACGATGTTGAGACGCCGTTTACCATGCAAGGGGATATGAGTGACGCGAAAGCCACGCCGCAGGGTTAAGTAAATACAAATTAACCAGAAGCCTTGCGTGTAGGGAAAATCCGGTTAATACGGTAGGGGAAATTACCGCACGTCCGGTTTTCTCGCCGTGGGGACTACGAGAAAAGGTTATTAAGCCCGATGAAGGCAGCATCCAAGTTTCTAAGCGCCGCGTCCGCGGTGACCCTGTCCGCGGCCATGGTCGTGCCAGGCGCGCTCGCAGTGCAGTTCGTTGCCACATCGGCGGCTGAAGCCGCTGTCGTCAGCAGAGTCGAAGTAAGCGGCAACCAGCGTATCGACGCTGAGACCATCCGCAATTACATCACCATCAAGCCGGGCAAGGCTTTCTCCAGTTCCGATATCGACGGTGCGGTCAAGGCACTGTTTGGCACCGGCCTGTTTTCGGATGTGCAGATCAACCAGGTCGGCTCGACGCTGGTGGTCAAGGTTGCCGAGTATCAGGTTGTCAACCAGGTGCTGTTCCAGAACAACAAGAAACTCAAGGACAATGCGCTCGCGGCGGCGGTGCAGCTGAAGCCACGCGGAACGTTCTCGCAGGCGACGCTCGATGCCGACGTGGAGTCGGTCAAGGCTGCCTACAGGCGCATTGGTCGCGACGACGTGACCGTGACCACGCAGGTCATGCAGCTTGGCGACAATCGCGTGAATGTGGTCTTCAACATTGCCGAAGGCGATCGCACGCAGATCGCGGCGATCAATTTCGTCGGCAACAGCGCCTATTCCAGCCGCCGCCTGTCGGATATCATCAACACCAAGCGTTCGTCCTGGGTTTCCTTCATCCTGCGCGACGACGTCTACGACGATGACAAGCTGCGCGCGGACCAGGAGCTGCTGCGCCGCTTCTACTACAATCACGGCTATGCCGACTTCCAGGTCGTGTCCGCCGTCGGCGAGCTCGACAGCGCGACGAACAAGTACACGGTCACCATCACCGTCCAGGAAGGCGACCGCTACACGTTCGGCGATGTCAGCGTCGAGAGCACGATCCCTGAAGTCGACGGCAAGTCGCTGGAATCGGTGATCGAGACGCACAAGGGTGACGTCTACAACGCCAAGAACGTCGAGGATTCCATCATCGCGCTGACCGAGAAGGTGGCCGGTTCCGGCTATGCCTTCGCGCAGGTCACGCCGCGCGGCGACCGCAATTTCGAGAACCACACCATTTCGGTCGTCTACACGATCGACCAGGGCACCAAGGCCTATATCGAGCGCATCGAGATCCGCGGCAACGATCGCACGCGTGACTATGTCATTCGCCGGGAGTTCGACGTCAGCGAAGGCGACGCCTTCAACCAGGTGCTCATCCAGCGCGCGAAGAAGCGCCTGGAAAACTTGAACTACTTTGAGAAAGTCGACATCTCGACCGTGCCTGGCTCGCAGCCCGACCAGGTCGTTCTGGTGGTCGACGTGGTTGAGAAATCGACCGGTGAGTTCTCGGTGGGCGCTGGTTATTCGACCGGTGGCGACACGGCCGGTCCGTCGGTCGAAGGCTCGGTGACCGAGCGCAACTTCCTCGGTCGCGGTCAGTTCATCAAGCTGTCTGCGGGCGGCGGCAAGAATTCACGCGACTACAGCCTGTCCTTCACCGAGCCTTATTTCCTCGGACGGCGCATCGCCGCCGGTTTCGACATCTATAAGTCGACGCGGGAATACAACAACAACTATGACAGCGATACCACGGGCGCGACGATCCGTTTCGGCCTGCCGATCACCGACAGCATCACGACCCAGTTGGCGTACAACATATCGCAGGAAAAATATAAAGTTGACGATGGTTGCTTGACCGATGGGGTTTATATTCCTGGCAGCCCTTGCAATATCTCAACTGCAATCCTTGATGGCATCGATCAGAGCCCTTGGATCAAGTCGTCGGTCAGTCTCGGGCTGGTCTACAACACCATCGACGACATGAAGAACCCGCATGAGGGTATCTATGCCAACACAACCGTCGAAGTGGCCGGTCTTGGCGGCGATGCCAAGTTCGTGAAGATCACGGGACGCGGCAGCGTCTATCAGACGTTGTCCGAGTCGCTTGATCTTGTCGGCCTTATTTCGGGCGGCGCCGGCCATGTCGAGGGTTATGGCAGTGACGGCCTGCGTATCTTCGATCAGTTCCAGAGCACGGACCGCATGATCCGTGGCTTCGCCTATGGCGGTATCGGGCCTGTGGATCCTCTCACGGGTGACCATCTCGGCGGTACGACCTACTTCAATGCTTCTGCTGAAGCCCAGTTCCCGCTGCCAGTCGTTCCGGAAAGCTTCGGCCTTCGCGGAGCTGTGTTTGCTGACGCGGCGACTCTCTATGGCAGCAAGGTTACGAGCGTTGCTCAGGAGTCAACGGACATGCAGCTGCGTGCCTCTGTCGGCGTTGGTCTGATGTGGGC
>NZ_RZRA01000689.1:0-3151 GCF_003998945.1 Mesorhizobium sp. M7A.F.Ca.CA.003.01.2.1
ATCAACTACAAGGTCCGCGAGCACAGCCTGGCCAAGGTTCCGGTCATCCTCGTCTGCGGCAAGCGCGAAGCGGAAGAGCAGACGGTCAACATGCGCCGACTGGGCTCGCGCGACCAGGAATCGCTTGGCCTTGACCAGGCGATCGCGCAACTGACTGAGGAAGCCGTCACACCCGACCGCCGGCGCAAACGCGCGGCCTGATTGGCATGGTTTCGACCAAATGGCGGTGGAGCGATCCACCGCCATTTTCATATCCCTGTCACGCCGACCTTGTAACGAGCCCCTATGCTCAAGTTGAAATTGCGCGAACGACCCTTTCCCGAGCTTTCCTATGCCAATCCGCGCCAGCCGGCGCTGACGCGCTGGTTCATACATTCGGTCGAAGGCTTGTCGGGCCGCGACCGCTACACAGCACTTTATGATTTCTGGCGCCGCCAGATCGTGCCGACCGGCGAACGCGTGTTCAGCCGCATGCTCGACCTGATCGACGTGCGGGTGCGGACCGCTGATCAGTGGCCGCCCGCGCAATTGCCGGACACGCCGCTGGTGATCGTCGCCAATCATCCGTTCGGCATCGGTGACGGTATCGCCGTGCTGTCGCTGGCCGAGCAGCTCGGCCGTCCGTTCCGGGTGATGATCCACAAGGATCTGCTCAAGATCCGCGAGATGGAGCCTTATTCGCTGCCGATCGACTTTTCGGAGACCAAGGATGCGCTGAAGAACAACATGGCCGTGCGCCATGAAGCGGTGCGCCTGTTGAAAGAGGGCGTCACCATCGTGGTATTTCCGGCCGGCGGTGTCGCCACCGCGCCAAAGGGTTTTGGCCGGGCGCGCGATCTGCCGTGGAAGATGTTTCCGGCCCGCCTCGTCCAGGACGCCAGGGCGTCGGTCATCCCGATGCATTTTTCCGGGCAGAACGGCAGGCTGTTCCATCTTGTCAGCGGGCCGATGAACATGGCCGAGCGCGACGGCCGGGTGGCCAAGTTCGTCGGCAAGGCCTCGCTGACGCTGCGCACATCGCTGCTCATCCACGAATTCGCGCGGCTGTCGGGCAAGGCGATCGACGTGCGCGTCGGCGATGTGCTGAGCTGGAGCGAACTGGAGCCGTTGCGCGACCGCAAGGCCTTGCTCGACCGCCTCCATCGCGGCGTGTTCGACCTGGCGCCAGCTTTGCCACGCCGCCGGATCCCGTTCCTGCCGGCGCGGACCGAACTGGCGGCTTGAACAATAAACGTCCGGCTCACAGGGCCGAGTCTTGGCTGGCCGTTGAGAAAAATAGTATGACACTGTAATGTCATGCGCTATATTAGGGCAAGGAAAGAGCTTGCCATGAGAACCAGCAAACCGATCACCGTGACCCTCGGCCGCCAGCAGGCCAGCGTTGACGTACGCCTGGCGTCGGGTGCCTACGACTCCGCCAGCGAGGTGATGCGCGCCGCGCTGCGCGCCCTCGACCGCGAAGAGCAGACCATCACCGCGATTATGCGCGCCAAGGTCCAGGAAGCCCTTGACGACCCGCGTCCGGACATCCCGGCAGAAGACGTCTTCAAAGCGCTGCGCGCCCATCATGCGGACCGCATGAAGGCCTCCAAGCTTGACACATAAGGTCGTCTTCAGACCGGCGGCTCAAGCCGACCTCTTCGCCATCTACGACTACATCGAAAACGACAGCGGGAGCAGACGTGCCGACGACTATGTCGACCGCATAGAGGCCGCGTGCATGGCGCTGTCCAACTTCCCGGAGCGCGGGACCGTGCGCGACACTGTTGGCCCCGGCGTCCGCATCGTCGGCTTTGAACGCCGCGTGTCGATCGTTTTCCGGGTCGACGGTGACACCGTGGTCATCCTGCGCGTGCTCTACGGCGGACAGGATTATCCTGCTGGTTCAGAGGATGACGCAGACACCTGATTCTTCTGGTGGATTGCGAACTAATCCGCGCCTTCTTCAGGATCCATCGCCGCGGCCTCGGTGGCCAGAACCTCGATTTCCTGGTTCTGCCCGGCCACGACCGTAAAATCCTTCTGGTAGATGCGGTCGCGGTTCTTGGCGATGATGGTGTAGTCGCCCTCGGCCAGCACCATCGAGGCGAAAGCGCCGACGGTTTCCTTGATCGGATCGCCGGACTCGTTGAGCAGTGACCAGGACGTGTCGGCGATCGCCTCGCCACCGGTTTCGCGCACCAGCTTCATCGTGATCTCGGCGGCGTGATGCTCGACGGTGGCTTCGGTCAGCTTGCCGGCCTCGACGCGGATGTCGGAGCGAATGACTGCATTGACCGCGCCATAGGTCGAGACGACATGGTAGATGCCGGCGTTGAGCCGCACGACGCTGTTGGGCTCGACATCGGGAATGATCAGCGCGCGGTCGCCATTGGCCTCGGCAGTGCCCTCGTAGATCGAAAAGCGCAGCTTCTTCGGTGGAATGCGCACGCCGCCGGACAGCACGGCGTCGAGCTTGAGGCCGCCGGCATCGAGCACGAGGCTTTCGCGCTTGGCGTCCTTGCCGACAGTGATGCGTTTGGTGGCGCCGGCCCGGCCGTAGGAGGCGTGAACCAGATAGCTGCCGGGCTCGAGCTGGAAGACGGCGGTGCCGCCATGCGAGGAGGCGACCATCGGCAATTTGCCGTTGACGGCTTCCGGCTTGAAGACCCGCCAGACGATGCCGCGCGTGATGTCGGAACCCTTGTCGGTCAACTGGGCAGAGAGTGTGATGGCACCGCCGCCGCTCAGCGCCAGTGACGTCTCGCCTTTCGGCGTCGCGTAGCTCGAAATTCCCGGAAGCTTCAGGTCGCTGACACCGTCGACATTCTGCGCCATGGCGAACGAAACCGGCGCCATGAACAGCAGGGCGCCGAGCCAGACCAGGAAAAGACGGACAGTCCCCTCAAACATGCCTTGCGTTGAAGCCCATGGCGGTGGCAATTTCAAGGCTTAAGAGTCCGACCGATACGACTCTTCCGTCCGGCGTATCCCGCGCCAATGCCCGAGCCGCCCGAATCCCCGATGGTGCGCTTCAGCTCAAAACAGAATGTCCAGGAGACTTGCGCCCATGGCGTCGCCGATCATCGACTTCCTGCTGACCCGAAACTCCGCACCGATTCCAGATCTGAAGGAGCCGGCGCCGAGCGATGCGGAGATCGCGACAATGATC
>NZ_RZRA01000068.1:0-10131 GCF_003998945.1 Mesorhizobium sp. M7A.F.Ca.CA.003.01.2.1
GGAAGCGTGGCGTCCGGCATGATGTCGGGAACGACGGGCAGGACGCGCGAGCGCGGCGCATCGGCAGCGGATTGCACGGGGCCGTCGACGACGACATCGGGGGACGATGCCTGTCGGCCGGTTTCGACCGCGGGCGCCGAGTCCGCTCCGAGTTCGACCGCCGGTGCATCGCCCTGCGGGCCGACATCCGGCACCGCCGGCAGGAACTCGGATTCGATTTCGGTGATTTTCGCCTGGATTGCCTTGCGGCGCTTGATGGCGACCTCAACGGTCACACCGGGATTGGCCTGGAGCGCGCGATCAAGCGCGGCAAAAGCCGAGCGATAGACCCTCTCGCGGAACGCGCGGTCCTCGGCATTGCCTTTCTCCAAGGCGTTCCGGATCGCTTTTTCGATCGCGTCCAAGCGGGTCCCTCTGTCTTTGCCTACCTTGCCGTGATCGTTAGCCGCAGGCGACCAATCAATCAACGGGCGAGCGGCGCATTCTGCCTCGCAGAGGTATGCAAAGTCCATTCCGGCGCTGTTCCGGCAACAAAATCAGCATGTTTCACCGATTTTCACGCGCGGAGAGCGCACGTACCGTGCGCCGCATCCCTTGGCGATTGATTGGCGGACAAGGCGGCGGCCGGCTTTCGAGGGTGCCATGACGCCGCCGCAGGAATTGCCAAGTCGCATCTTGAATTCGCGCCCGGTTGCGTCTATCACCGCCGCATCTTGGAGGCGTTGGCTTCCCGGGCCGCTTTAGCTCAGTTGGTAGAGCACCGCATTCGTAATGCGGGGGTCGCGTGTTCGAGTCACGCAAGCGGCACCATTTACTTGTTCACAGCCGTCCATTCGTTTGGGGCCGCAACCCCAACATCTCACGACCTAGATGGGACGGCTGACGTGCCTCGGGACTGCTTGAAGTCGGTGGGAGTAAGGCCAGTTTGGCGCTTGAAGGCGCGGCTGAAGTGTCCCGCATTGCTGAAGCCACAGCGGAATCCAATCTCGCCCATGTTTAGGTCGCTAACCTCGAGGAGCGTCTTTGCGTAGTGCACGCGTATCGCGAGATATGCCGACAGTGGGCTCCTACCGATTTCAGCAAAAAACAACCGTTCAAGCTGTCGTCTCGAAACGCTGAGCGATCTTGCAATGTCGCTGACAGCCAACGTTTCTTGGACGTTGCTCTCCATGAGAAGGAGGGCACGCCTCAGTTGTCTACTTTCGGCGTTTGGGAAAAGATCTCCCACGGGCTGGACGTCGCGGGTCGTCCTGACCCGATCAAGAATAAGGATCTTGGCAGCTTTCTCGCTAGCTTTCTTACCAATGGACTCTGCCACAAAATGACCAGCCAGGTCGGCCGCTCCGACACCGCCAGCGCAGGTTGCGCGGCTTCTGTCGACGGAGAACAGGCTATCCGCATGTGCCAAGACTTGCGGGAACATGGTACGGAAATCTTTGACGTGGAGCCAGCTCACGGACACGTTGTAGCCGTCCAGCAATCCATATCGAGCGAGTACGAAACTGGCTGTGCAGAGCGCCGTCAATCGAACTCCGCGCGATGCGGCCTTTAGCAGGAAGGCTTCCTTCTGGCTTCCAAGAGTATCGCCCGTGTTCAGAAGCCCGCCAACGACAACGATATCGTCGTATTCCTCCGGGTGCTGGAGTTCTCTCGTCGGCATCACTTCGATGCCGCAACTTGCGCGGATAGGCAAACCACGCTCGCCAACCACTTGCCAGTCGAACTCTACTCTTCGACTCCGATCATCCTCGTCGCCCGCAAGCCGCAGCGTGTCGACGAAAAGCGCAAACGGCGAAAGCGTAAAATGGCGCGTCAGCAGAAACGCAAACTTTCTGGCCATCTCTCGTCATCACCGGTTAGGTCGGAGAACTACTGCAGCGTATCGAAAAGTGCCGCGACGATCATTTCAGGCGCATCTTCCTGGACGAGATGACCTGCTTGAGGCACGGCCGTCATCACCCCGTTGGTGAGCTTCTCGGACAATTTCTGTCCTTGCGCGATTGGGATCCACTCGTCTTCACGACCCCATAGAATTCGAACGGGAAAATTCATCGGCCTATAAAGCTTTTCGACTTCGTCGGTGAATTTTTGATCCATTTGGGCGATCTGTCGATAGAAGGCCGGCTTGCCTACGGGCCCAAGCCAAGGCTGCATATAGAGGTCCAGAGCTTCGCTGCGAAGGGTCTGGAACGCCGCGCCTTGCAGGTACGCTCGCAAGATCGATTCGTGAATGTAATCGGGGGCGCCGGCAAACGCGGCTTCATGCTTTCGCGCATGCTGCACCAAGGCGGAGCCCCAAGGGGCGACCGCCACAGGGTCGACCAACAACAGGCTACGATACCGCACATCGTTAAGATAGTGGGTGCGAAGTGCAGTCGAGCCGCCAAAATCATGACAAAGGACGTCAGGCTCCTTCACGCCCCACTCCTTCAACAGTGAGGCAAAAAGTTTGTTCTGCACGCCTAGCGACACATCCTGACCATCCGCCTTTGCGGATTGACCATATCCGAGGAGATCGAAGAAATAGACCGTCCGGCGTGAAGCTATGAGAGGCGCTATGCGGCGCCATACTTGTGACGAAAACGGCGTTCCATGAAGCATCACCAAGGGAGCGCCCTCCCCGATCCGGCCCCACGCAACGTCCTGGCCTTCAAAACGAAACGACTGATCTAGCTTCAGCATCGGTGCCTCTTGATAACCTCTATGATGATGATTGCGGAAATCGTGCCAAGGCGGAACGATCCCGAGCGACATAGCCTATCGTTCTGCGCGGTTCCCTGGATTCGCCGGCTGATTGGCAGAGTACAACACCGGTCGAAATGAAATGGTGCCCCCACCGTTTTCGCTACCCCACAGTCCGCCGTATCCAATCATGGCCGCCATGATCTGGTCCTTTGTCACTCGACCCAACGGTTTGCCGTGTCCGTCGACGACGACGCTCTCGTGCCCGCCATGCTGGCACATCAGCTTTGCAGCCGCATTCAGGGTGGTGTCAGCTGAGAGAAGAGATTTCGGCAAAGCGCTCGCCGGATTTGACGGCGTCATAATCGCGTCAACTCGTATTATACGTCCTCTGTTGACGTCCTTTACAAACGAGGCCACGTAGTCATCTGCCGGCCGAAGAACGATGTCCTGGCTCGAACCTTGTTGAACCACCTCGCCGTTGCGAAGGATGGCAATCTGGTCTCCCAGTCTCAACGCCTCATCAAGATCGTGCGTGATGAACACGATCGTTTTTTTCACCTCCTGCTGAATATTCCGCAGCATCTCCTGCATGTCTGACCGAATGAGGGGATCGAGGGCAGAAAACGCCTCGTCCATCAGCAGGATTGGCGAGTCGCTTGCCAAAGCCCGAGCCAACCCGACACGTTGCTGCATGCCGCCCGAAAGCTGGTTCGGATACCGGTCTTCAAATCCGTTCAACCCAACGCGTGAAATCCAGCGCATCGCCTTTTCACGATGCCTATAGCGATCGCCGCCTTGGATCTCCAGGCCGTACAGGGTGTTCTCCAGAACGTTGCGATGCGGAAGCAAAGCAAATTTTTGAAACACCATCGCCGTGGTGTTGCGACGAAAGGCCCGCAAAGCATGCTCATCCAATTTGAGAACGTCCTGGCCGCC
This sequence comes from Mesorhizobium sp. M7A.F.Ca.CA.003.01.2.1, assembly GCF_003998945.1. Lineage (NCBI taxonomy): Bacteria > Pseudomonadati > Pseudomonadota > Alphaproteobacteria > Hyphomicrobiales > Phyllobacteriaceae > Mesorhizobium > Mesorhizobium sp. M7A.F.Ca.CA.003.01.2.1. The sequence goes on from NZ_RZRA01000068.1 coordinate 3,622, forward strand.
AACGATGATCTGGCCAGCCGTCGGCTCAACCAGCCGGTTGATGTGCCGTATCAAGGTGGATTTCCCGGATCCCGAAAGGCCCATTATGACGTGGACCTGACCAGCAGCCATATTGATGCTAACGTCGTTCAGTCCAAGGACAAGCCCGTGGCGTTCGTTCAACTCATCTTTCGTCATCCCTCTCGCCAATGCATTCAGGTGGTTGTTGGCATTGGCTCCGAAGATCTTGAACAGATGTGAGATAACGATTCCGACTTGTTTTTCTTCACGATCAGGCATGCATCAACTCCAGGTGTCGCTGCAGCCGCTTGCCATAAGCTTGGCTGATACGGTCAAAAATGATGGCGATACCAACAATGGCTAGTCCATTGAACAAACCCAGCGTGAAATACTGATTGTTGATCGCTTTGAGGACCGGTTGACCCAAACCCTGCACCCCGATCATCGAGGCAATGACGACCATGGCTAGTGCCATCATGATGGTCTGATTGACGCCAGCCATGATGGTCGGCAGCGCCAGGGGAATCTGGACGTCTCGCAGCTTTTGCCAATTGGACGAACCGAAGGCATCGGCCGCCTCTAATACATCCTTGTCCACGAGGCGGATGCCCAGATTTGTCAGCCTGATCATGGGAGGGATCGCATAGATTACGACGGCTATCACACCAGGAACCTTGCCGATTCCCAGCAGCATCACCACCGGGATCAGATAAACGAAGCTTGGCATGGTTTGCATGACATCGAGTACCGGATTGATGACCCTCTGGATGCGCTCCGATCTCGACATCGCAATTCCAACCGGCGCACCGAGCACGATGGCTATGATCGTCGAGACAAGGATCATGGACACCGTCTTCATCGTATCGTCCCACATGCTCAGGAACCCGATTGCAACGAGGGTGACGACGGTTCCAGCCACGGTTGTCAAGTTTCGGGATGCAAGCCATGCCAGCCCAGCCGCCAGCGAAATGATCAGCGGCCAGGGCGTGTCGGTTAGAAAGTGCTCGCACTTGATCAGAAGGTACTGCAACGGCGCGAAAACGCCCTCAATTGAATCGCCGTATGTTCGGGTGAAGGTTCGAAAAGCGTCATCCAGCCCCTTTTTGACAAGCCGCAAGGCCTCGTCATTGAGATGGGGAAAATTTGTCAGCCAATCCATGAGGAATTCTCGGTCGGTCAGCCCAGTGAGGGCAATGGCGGTCGCAATGATGGCCGCTCTAAAGGCCACCACCGCGACACGTTGATTAAAGTGCCGCTTTGATTTTTCCGGCGACGCCGACCGGGACCCACTTGGCCCAGATATCCTCGCGTGTCTTGAGGAAATACCTTGCCGCATCGTCACCAGTGGCCTGGTTGTCGGTCATCCAGGTCAAGAGACCGTTCACCGTATCGTTGGACCACGACCGGGTTTGCAGGTACTCCATCACTGCGGGATCAGTACGATCCGAAAAGCCTTTCGTGACGATCGTCTTTACTCGATCTTGCGGCCAAACGTTTGGCTTTGGATCGGCACAATCCGCCACTGTATTGCAACGCTTCCATTCAGCCTGATTGTAAGGAACCCCGAAGTCGAGCTTCACCATTTCATACTTTCCCAGAATCGACGTCGGAGCCCAATAGAATCCGAGCCAGCCTTGGTGGCGCTCATATGACTTTGCTATCGATCCATCCAAGCCGGCTGCCGATCCGGTGTCGATCAAGGTGAAGCCGGCTTTTTCAGCGCCGTAGGCTTTGAAGAGCTGCGTTGTAACAACCGTCGCGCCCCAGCCCTGAGGCCCATTGAAGACCGCCCCTTTCGATGAATCTTCAGGTGCTGGAAAGAGCTCCGGATGTTTGAGCGCATCCGCAATGGTTTTGATATCCGGATGTGCTTCGGACACATACTTTGGAATCCACCACCCGTTGACGCCACCATCTTTGAGGGCCGCGCCAGTTTCAACAAGCTTGCCTAGCTTGATGCCGGTAGCGACAACATCTGGCAGCAGATCGACCCAGATCTCGGGAGCAACATCGGGCTTTCCCTTTTCGATCATGGAGGTGACCGTCGGCACGGTGTCCCCTTCGAGAATTTCCGCATCACATCCGAACCCAGCTTTAAGAATGAACTTGTCCAGGCTTGCCAGCACTTCAGCGCTCTGCCAATTCATGCTGGAGATTGTCAGCTCACCGCAGCTTGATGCAGCATTCGCAGGGAGTGACTCCAGTACAAGAATTGTCAGGCATGCCGCCGCCAGTGGGAGATTTTTCACGTCGTTTCCCCTTTCATTTGCCTATGTGTTACTGAGTAGCGCGCTTGATCGGAGCCGGTCTGTCCGGCGACCGTGATGACGGAACAGACACGCAACGCATCAAAGAGCGCAGCATGGATGTTCCTCGAAGAGACCGCGTCACCAATCCGGAACAACACGAAATCACCGGCCGGGTTCACCGTTCGGTACTCGGCTTTGCCGTCCAATAGAGATGCTACTTCTATTTGGCCGTTGTTGACTGAATGACTTTGAAGATCGAAGTACAATTCAGCGTTTTCTTCCGTCCCGACTTCATAGAAGACATGATCGGCCTGGAATTTTTCTTCCAGGTCGGTGAGGACGTTTCGCACGGTGACGGTCAAACGGTTGCCGTCAGGGCTCAAGGCAACGATCTCACGGTCGGTGAGGAAGTTCACCCCGCGCTGATACAGGTTGCGCATGCCGACGCCGTAGTTCGTCGGCCCGAGATTATGAAGAGGTGTGCGATCCGGCGTTAAGAGAGTGACGCAAGCACCGGATTGGGTTGCTACCTCCGCCGCCACCAGCGAGTGATGGTCGCCTCGATCGTCGAAAATGATGACCTCTCCAACAGGAGGCTGTCCGGTGAACACGTCCCAAATCGGCCGGGCAAGATGCGCGCCGCCAATGTTCAGCGAGCGCGGCAGTGCGCCTGTCGCGATCACCACCAACACAGGTTTCTCACGCAGGATGTCCTCGGCTTCCGCCAGCATGTTGTAGCGAACATCAACGCCGAGATGCTCGAGTTCATTGACCAGCCAATCGATGATCCCGCGCATCTGGCGCCTGGTGGAACCTCCGGCCGCCATGTTAATCTGTCCACCCAGCTGGTTGGACGCTTCGAACAGGGTCACCCTGTAACCCCGCTCGGCGAGAACACGGGACGCCTCCAGTCCTCCTGGGCCTCCACCAACAACGACAGCGCGCAAACCCGCTATTTCATGGCGGCGAAAGCGATGCGGGAAGAAACGCTCGCGACCGGTCGCGGCATTCTGGCCGCATAAAGCGTCTTTGCCTTGATTAACCCGGTCTGCGCAGTAGTTCATTCCGACGCAGGTGCGGATACGATCTTCCTGCCCGGTTTGCAGCTTTGAGACCAGGTAGGGATCGGCGATGTGAGCCCTGGTCATTCCCACCATATCGACAATGCCGTCGCGCAGGGCATGGCGAGCAGTTGCGATATCGGCAATGCCTCCTGCATAGAATATAGGTAGTGAAACGGCCTCACGTATGTCTTTGGCAACTCCAAGGAAACGGGCTGCGGGAGTGCCCATAGGAGGCATCCATTGAGCCAAGCCCAGATCGTCGTATGGCGCTCCCGCAAGCACGTTGAGGAAGTCGACCAGGCCGCACTGCTCAAGCCGCTGGGCGATCTCGATGCAGTCCTCGCGGCTGAGCCCACCTTTGAGGAAATCGTTACCGGTGATCCTCAGTCCTATGATGAACTCGTCACCCACAGCATCGCGGACGCCGTTCAGGACGTCGAAGGTGAGTCGAAGCCGGTTCTCCAGGGAGCCGCCATAATCGTCCTGTCTGAAATTGATCAGAGGGGATAGGAATTGTCCCAGCAAGTGCGAGTGCGACAGGATTTCGATTCCGTCAAAACCGCCCTTTTTGCATCGTGCCGCCGCGGCCGCAAAGTCCTTGGTGACGCGTACTATATCAGCCCTTTCCATACTCTTTGGATAGGCTCGGTGCGCCCGTTCTCGCGTGTTAGATGGTCCTATTACTGGCAGCCATTCCCCTACGTCGCTGGATGTACGCCTCCCCATATGTGTCAGCTGACACATAATCGCGGCGCCATGGGAATGAACGCCCCCGGTAAGCAGTTCAAACCAAGGCAGGATGCTGTCATCGCCGGCATAAAGTTGCCCAAACGCGGACGGGCTGTCCGACGAAACGTTGGTCGATCCCCCCACCACCGTTAGAGCAAGCCCTCCCTTGGCCTTCTCCTCATGATAGAGCCGGTAGCGCTCCGTAGGCCAACCGTTCTCTACATAAGCCGGCGCATGAGCGGTGCTCATAATCCTGTTTCGAAGTTGCAGAGACCTGAGCTGGAATGAATCGAGCAACGGGTCCTTTTGTCGATGGCTATCGTGAGATGGCACTCTTGGCTTCCTCAGCGTATTATGGCTGGGACTATGATTACGGGGTGCTTTTCGGATAGTCAGCGTAAGATCGATCACGCCTGAGGTAAATCAGATTGACGTCTCGTCCGCCTTTGAGATTGCCGCCACTACACAGTCTGGTCGCGTTCGAAGCGGCGGGAAGCCACATGAATTTTACCGCTGCGGCTCATGAGTTGAATGTCACCAGGGAAGCGGTAAGCATGCAGGTCAGGCTCCTGGAATCCAGGCTTGGCGCCAAATTGTTCGAGCGGGGGCAACGAGGCGTGGCACTTACAGAATATGGGCGCCAATTTCACAATACAGTTTCAGAAAGCTTATGGCTGATCTCAAGGGAGTTTAACGAGAAAGTCGCTGACATTCCGGCAAATGTAACAGTTAGTACAACCGTTGCATTTGGAAGTTGCTGGCTGATGCCGAGGTTGGCTGATTTTCGAATTCGCAATCCCGGGATCAATATAAAACTGGTTGAAACCGATGAATGCTTGGATATGAGCAAATTCGGGATAGACATTTCGATTAGATATGGTCGCGGTGACTGGAATAAATTGAAGTCCGAGAAAGTGTTTAGTGAGGAGTTTTTTCCGATTTGCAGCCCAGGATATGTAAATTCTGTCGGCGCCGAAAACTTCCGCAAGTTTCAAAACGTGACGCTGCTGCATCTAGATGGGCGGGCTCACGAATGGGAGAATTGGGACAAGTGGCTTGAATTCGCGAAGCTAACTTCTTTACGCCCTCAGCAAGGAATCTGGTTTCAAAATTACGACAATCTGCTGCGGGCCACCCTCGAAGGGCAAGGGTTGGCGTTGGGATGGACACGCCTTGTTGAGGAGAAGCTGTCAAATGGGAGTCTCGTACGCCCTTTTGACCTCGCCTTCACGACCGGCAATGGCTACTACATTGTTGAAGCTCCAGCGAATGCTCCAAATCGTGCCAGCAAGATCTTTAGGAACTGGATACGCGACAAAATGCGCATCTAGTCCCGTCGCCGTCGGGCGCTTATGGAAACCATGCAAGGATTTTTTCGTGTGTAACAGCGCCGTTACCCGCTGAAGGCCGCACACAGTAGTGTTCTTGTACATCGCGGATTTATACTGATTCGTAACTGGCCAGCTTTCCAGTTGAGTTCATGGACGACGCGCCCTCACTGGGATGGCCGATCCCATGCCGACTCAAGGCGCGGGCAAGGACGTTACGGGACGATCTCTAGGGAACTCGTTGCGACCCGCTTGGCATCGAAAACGATTTTGATTCTAATGGCTTGAGCCGGCAATTGGCTGCCCGCAAGCGCACCATCCCCCCTCCTTTTCGTCGTCTACCCCTTCGCATCTGGTGCAAAGGATTGCGGCGCCGGCCTGGCAGATCTGCCATTGTCGAGACCCCGGTTTGGTGTGAAACTCATGGCCTCAGCATGGGAGGTCAAAAAATGCCCAACAATTTCAAGACCGGAGACGTGGTCAAGCTGAAATCCGGAGGCCCCAGGATGACGGTCAGCGATGGCGCAGCCTCGGGCATGTATCTGTGCCACTGGTTCAATCGCGAGGGCGAGGTGTGGACCCCGCAGCATGCCGGGTTCAAGCCCGAACAACTGATTGCGGCCGACCAGTCGGACTAGAGCTCCTTCCATCCCGATCGACGGGATGCGCACCCGAGCACGAACGGATCAGCACGCGCGACCGACGGATTTTCCGGGTCGCGGCGTTTAACGGTTGAAGCGCGATGACGGCACAAGCCGTCTGCGTCGCGCCAAGCTGGAGACGCACAACATGATCAGCCGTTCGATATTAGTCGTTGCCTTGAGTTTGCAGACCGTTGCGGCTCTTGCCCAGGCAACGACCCCGCCTGCACCGCAGACCGCCGCGCCACTTGCCGCGCCAGGCGCGTCGGGGAGCAGGTCCGACATCACGCTGGCCAAATTCCAGAAGCGGCGCGAAAAGGCGATCATGGCGGCCGACACGGATGGCGACGGCAAGATCAGCCTGCTGGAATGGGAGGCCTTTCAGGCGAAGCGCAACGTCAAGGGCGACGCCGCCAGATCCTTCGCGCGGATCGATTCCAACCATGACGGCTTCATCGATCGCGCCGAACTCGATGCGTTTTTCGCCAAGCGCTTCGCC
>NZ_RZRA01000690.1:0-3148 GCF_003998945.1 Mesorhizobium sp. M7A.F.Ca.CA.003.01.2.1
CATCAAGGTTGTGGCCTTCGACGTCAATGTCGAAAACCCCAAGATCCCGCAGATCGAACAGTCCGATCGCGACCTGGCACGCCTCGCGCTCGAGCAGGCGGTCAAGGACAATGGCGAGAGCTGGAATGCCGGCTATGTCTATGTCGCCGGCATCGCGCCGCTCGACCGCCGCAACGAGACCTGGGTTGACGTCAAGAAGAAATATGCCGGCATCAAGGAAGTCGCGATGTTCGGCACGCTCGACAATCCGATCGCCAACTCCGTCGCCAACCAGGCGCGTTCGGTGCTGACGGCGCATCCCGACATCAAGGTGATGTTCGCTCCCTATGACGAATTCGCCAAGGGCGTGAAGATCGCTGTCGACGAAGCGGGCTTGAACAAGGGCATCAAGATCTATTCGGCCGACATTTCGACCTCGGACATCGCTGCGATGCGCGAGCCCGACAGCGCCTGGGCCGCGACCGCCGCGACCAACCCGGCCGTCGTCGGCCAGGTCTCGGTGCGTGCGCTGGCACAGCTGCTGGCCGGTGAAGACCCCGGCCACAACGTCGTCGTGCCGCCGACACTGATCACCCAGAAGGACCTCATCGACAAGGACATCAAGAACATGGAGGACCTGTCGGCCAAGCTGCCGCAGTTCGCCCACGCCGATGTCGCGATGCCGGCCTGGATGCCGAACCCGAACGCCAAGTAACTTTCGCTATCGAAGGCCGCCTGCAGCCGCTTGCTGCAGGCGGCCTTTTTGCTGAATATCTGCAGCCGGCGCCAGGCTCCGGCCCAAGGTTCGGTGCGTATATGGAAGCTCAGGCGGCAATCGAGGAAAACCTGTCCGGCGCCGTCGCCGGAACCTTGTTTCGATGCCCGCAGGCCACCACGGGTGTCGTGGTGTTGGGTGGGTCGAGTGGCCGCGTCGATGTCGGGCGCGCACGGCTCTTTGCAAACGAGGGCTCGTCGGCTTTGGCCCTGCAATGGTTCGGCGGTGAGGGCCAGCCTCCCGGAATATGCGAAATTCCCCTCGAAACCTTCTTCGCGGCAACCGATTGTCTCCTTGAAACAGGATGCCACCGCATCGTCTATGTCGGCACATCCAAGGGTGCCGAGGCCTCACTGCTTGCGGCGGTCCATGACCCGCGCATCGACGCTGTGGTCGCCATCAGCCCGTCATCGGTGATTTGGGGAAATATTGGTGCTGGCCCGGATGGCGTCAGCTGGCCTGAACGATCCTCATGGTCGCTCGACGGAATCCCCCTGCCGTTTGTGCCGACGGATCCAAACTGGACACCAGAATACGTGGATGGCTTGGTATCCTACAGGGGACTCTTCGAACATTGCTTGAAAACCTTCAGGCAGGAAGCGGCTGCGGCGACCATCCCCGTTGAGACCGCATCGGCCGAGATCCTGCTGGTCGCAGGCGGCGACGATGCGCTGTGGCCCTCGCTATGGTTCGCGACAGAAATTGTTCGGCGGCGCAGCGAAGCAGGCAAGATCACACATCTCGTGTCATCGCCGGATGCGGGGCATCGCATTCTCTTGCCTGGCGAGAACACACCACGCTCGACATTGCATGCACATGGCGGCAATGACGAGGCCGAATCACGGTTGGGCAGAATGGCGTGGGAAGGCATCCGAGAACTGCTGTAGCTGCAGATCCCGAATACCTTCGCCTGTTTTGCGTCAGTCTCGGCCGGTTTCCCTACCGCATCGCTGCCGCGATATTGCCGCCGTCGACGGTCGTCACGTCGGCGGTGGTGCGGTCGGCCAGCGCATGATGCAGGAAGGCCTGCGCCACGTCCTGCGCCGTCACTTCCTGGCCGAGCAGATTGCCGGACATGTAGTCCTTCTCCGACACGCCGCGCGCGCCTGAGCGGCTGGCAATCATGGCGTCGGTCAAAAGGCCCGAGCGGATGCGGTCGGCGTTGACGGCGTTCGAGCGGATGCCATGCGCGCCATAGTCGAGCGCGTACTGCCTGGACAGGAACAGCGTCGCCGCCTTCGGCACGCCATAGGCGCCGAACTTCGGGCCGGGGTTGACGGCCTGCTTGGAGGTGTTGAACAGAAGCACGCCGCCTGTGCCCTGTTCGAGCATGATGCGCACGGCGTTCTGCGCCACCGATTGGTGGGCGAAGAAATTGAGCTCGAAACTCTTGCGCAGGAGCGCGTCGTCAAGCTCGCCGATGCGGCCTTCCCAGGCGGCGCCGGCATTGGAAACCAGGATGTCGACACCGCCGAACACGGCGACCGCTTTGTCGAAGGCGGCACGCACCTGTGCCGGGTCGGTGATGTCTGCGGCGACGCCGATCGAATTGTTGCCGGCTTTCTTCGCTGCATCGGCGGCTTTTTCGGCGTCGAGATCGACGACGACGGCATGGGCGCCATTGTCGGCGAACAGCTTTGCCGTCGCTGCACCGATCGCGCCGGCACCGCCGGTGATCAGCACCACCTGGCCGGTCAGCGGCTTCGGCTTGTTGGAGGCGAGCTTGGCCTGTTCCAGCGACCAGTATTCGAGCGGGAACAGGTCGGCCTTGGAAAGCGGATGGAACCGGCCGACGGCCTCGGCGCCACGCACTGCCTCGATCCACATCTCACCGACATCCGACGCGATCTTCGCGTCCTTCAGGGTGCGGCCGTGGCCGAACATGCCGAGGCCGGGCACCAGCGTCAGCCGCGGCATCTGGTCGAGCATGGTGCGCTTGACGTCGTCGAGCGCATCATTGGTTTCGAAATAGGCGCGATAATCCTTGGCGAACGCGTCGACATGGCTCTTGATCACCGCCTTGTAGTCGCCGGCCTTGTCCGCGTCGGGCGCCGGCAGCGCCATCGGCCCGGTCTTGATGCGGATCGACAGATCGGGCGTCGAGACGCCGCGCCCGGCATAATCGGCGATCTCGGCTGAATTGATGAAATCGACAATTGCCGGCGAAGTGCGGAAATCGCTGACCATTCGGTCGAAGCGGCCTTCGCCGCGCGCTACCGCCACCGCGCCGCGCAGCATCGGCGCGATCGACGCCGGCGTCGCGAGCTTTGCTGGCAAGGCTGCCTTTGCCGCCTTCGGCTTGCCACTTGCGGCAATGAAGTCCTCGGCGACGTTCACATAATGGATCATCCGGTCGTAGGCCTGCTTCGCATCGTCGCCGAAGGTGAAGATGCC
>NZ_RZRA01000691.1:0-3146 GCF_003998945.1 Mesorhizobium sp. M7A.F.Ca.CA.003.01.2.1
CGACAAGGCCGATCGCGAATTCCCGCTGATCATCGCGCTGACCCCGATCATCCCGAAGCACGCCTTCGACAAGGAGACTTTCGACAGGACGACGCTCAAGCCGGTGATCGGCAGCGGTCCGTATACGATCGCGCAGGTGCAGCCAGGCCAGCGCATCGTCTTCAAGCGCAACCCGGACTATTGGGGCAAGGATGTCCCCGCCAAGCGCGGTTTCGACAATTACGACCAGATCACCATCGAGTATTTCCTCAACGCCAACGCCAAGCTCGAAGCGTTCAAGAAAGGCCTCTGCGCCATCGATGACGACAGCGATCCGGTGAAGCGCGAGCGCGATCTCGATTTTCCGGCCTTCCACAAGGGGGACGTGATCGCCGAAACCTTCGACACCGGCATTCCGCCGGTGGTGACCGGTTTCCTGTTCAACACGCGGTTGCCGAAATTCGCCAACCCGGTCGTGCGGCGCGCGCTCGGCATGCTCTACGACTTCGAATGGGCCAACAAGAACCTGTTCGGCGGCAAATACACGCGCACGATGAGTTACTGGCAGAATTCCGAGCTTTCCGCGCTCGGCCATCCGGCCGACGACAGGGAGAAAGCGCTTCTGGCGCCCTACCCCGGCCGCGTGCCGGCCGATGTCATGGACGGCACATGGCGGCCGCCGGTGACCGACGGATCGGGCCAGGATCGGCGCGTCTTGAAGGCAGCTTTCGATCTTTTGAAAAGTGTCGGCTACCACGTGCAGAATGGAACGATGCTTGATCCCGAAGGCAAACCCTTCGGCTTCGAGATCCTGACCGCTTCGCAGGACGAGGAGCGCCTTGCCGGCATCTATCAGCGCACGCTGGAGAAGATCGGCATCAATCTCACCATTCGCAGCCTCGACGGCGATCAGATACAGTCGCGCAAGCAGCGCTTCGATTTCGAGGTCTTGGTCGGATCGAGCGGCTTCAACAATTCGTTGTCACCCGGCATCGAGCAGAGCGGGCGCTGGAGTTCGACTGCCGCCCGGACGGAAGGCTCGTTCAATCTCGCCGGCGTCGCCGACCCGGCTGTGGACGCGGCAATCGAGGCGATGCTGCGCGCCCGTTCCAAGGAGGATTATGTTGCCGCCGTTCGCGTTCTCGACCGGCTGCTGATCTCCGGCAACTACATGGTGCCGATGCAGTACAACACGCAGCAATGGATCGCCTACTGGAACTACCTGGAACATCCGCAAAAGACGCCCATATTCGGATATCAACTGCCAACATGGTGGCGCAAACCCAACTGAGGGATCAGGAGATCGAGATGAGCGAATTGAACGCCATCACCGTCGATGTGGTGTCCGATGTCGTCTGCCCCTGGTGCTTCATCGGCCAGAAGCGGCTCGACAGGGCAATCGCCGCCGTCGGCGATGTCGACGTGCATGTCCGCTGGCGGCCGTTCCAGCTCGATCCGACCATTCCGCCTGAAGGCAAGGACCGGCGCGAATACATGCTGGCAAAATTCGGCAGCGACGAGCGTATCCGCGAGATTCACGACCGCATCGAGCCGCTGGGCGAAGCGGAAGACATTTCCTTTGCCTTCGACGCCATCAAAGTGGCGCCGAATACGCTGGATGCGCACCGGCTGATCCGCTGGGCAGGGGCCGCCGGCGAAGCCATTCAGAACAGGCTTGTACGGCGGCTGTTCCAGCTGAATTTCGAGGAAGGCGCTGACATCGGCGACCATGCCGTGCTGGTCGAAGCCGCGCGCGAGGCTGGCATGGATGCGTCCGTGGTCGCCTCGCTTTTGCCGACCGAGGCCGATGTCGAGGCGGTGCGCACCGAGATCGCCACCGCGTCGCGCATGGGCATTTCTGGTGTGCCGTGCTTCCTGCTCGAGGACAAATACGCCGTCATGGGCGCGCAGGATGCCGATACGCTGGCCGATGCCATTCGCCAGGTGGCGGCCGCCAAGGCGCGCGGCGAACTGGACAAGGCCGGCTGAGGCCGGCCGGCCTCTCCTCTCCGCGACAGCGGCAGACGTTACTTCGCCGTCGCCTTGGCCTTGCTGATGAAAAATCCATGGCCGTTCGTGGCCGTGCAGGTCAGTCCCTTGGTTGACGACTGGCACGAGAACGGCCCGGCGCTCCAGCTGTTGCCGTAGCCAAGCTTATCGACATCGCTGCAGCAGCCCTGCTCGCCTGGGTTCTTGATCAGCGTTGCTGGCCCCTTCGGACCCAGGATAATCGTAAGGTAGCTCGGCTCGACGCGCGAGCAGCTCAGTTCCGGGCCGCCATCCCTCGGCTCATAGGTGCCGGTGCCGCCTTTGGGCGTGTAGATGCAGCCGATGTTGCCGGACGGCGTGTTGAACTCGATCTGGCCCTCGGCGCTGGCCGGAATGCTTTGCTCGCCGGCATGCGCCAAAGGTACAAAGGCAAAGAGGGACAGGATTGCGGCCGCGCGTGCAAGCATTGGGAGCTTCCTTGTTGAAGAACCGGACATGCATGAGTGTCGCCGATGCCGGGCAAGGTTCAATCCCAGGCGGATGAATTGTCAAACGCAGTCCCTCAGCCGATCCGACAAGACGGAACGCGCCGCTCGATCGATTCTCTCGTCAATTCCTGCCCCCGGCAGGGACGACCCCGGCAATCCTGGCGAGTCACGAGCCGCAGATTTTCGAGCTCTTTGAGCCGTCCACAGTGAGAAAACCGGTCGCTCGATACGATTTCGAGTTCACGAAACCGTGTGAAAGCCTTCCCTAGGGGAAGCCGTGCCAACGCCACGCCCTCGATATATCAAGCCCATGAAATTAAAAGCAATATCCGGATTTTTGTCGACTGTTGTCGCTATATTTCAGCATGTAATCTGTTGCCTCACGGCAACGGCTGCCGGGGCAATCCGGTCGGCCCGGTTTTAAATTAATGGAAAATGATCAATTGGTGTTACCATCCGTAACAAAAGAAAAAAGGTTTGGGCGGGATAGTGATTCGGGTCGGTAGACCATCGCAAGAGTCAGTACCGGAAAAAACACCTCGCGATGCCGCAGGGCGATCGCTTCTGACGCCGGTGTCGTCGATGCGCAGCTTCTGGGGCCTGATGCGGGCCTACTGGGTTTCCGACCGCTGGAAGGAAGCCTGGACGCTGACGCTGGTGATCGCGCTGCTCACGGCGTTGTCCAGCAAC
>NZ_RZRA01000692.1:0-3143 GCF_003998945.1 Mesorhizobium sp. M7A.F.Ca.CA.003.01.2.1
TCCCCTGTGCGCTCTGCTGCGCCGCAACAAGCTAATGCTATCCGCGCCGCAAATTCAACCAGTTCACATCGGGCCCGACGCCATCGAAGCTGGAGCACCGCTGGAAGCGCGATCTTGATTCCGCCACAGGCCTTCACCATTTCATGGCTGAGCGGTCCGCACCCTATGCCGTGGCCCTGTTACGAGGAAATGACATGAACGCGCGCGTTCTCGACGGCGAAATCATCACCAGCAGGCTCGACGATGTCAGGGCCTATGACGGCGTGCGCACGAAGCGCATCTTCGCCTTCATGATCGACTATGTCATCGTCGCGCTGCTCACCATCCCGTTTGCCATTCTGGTGTTCTTCCTCGGGCTCTTGACCCTCGGGCTTGGCTGGATGCTGTTCGGCATCCTGTTGCCGACTGTGGCCATCCTCTACATCTGGAACACGCTGGGCAGCACCGATCAGGCCACCACGGGCATGAAGATGATGGGCATCCGGCTCGACCGGCTCGACGGCAGGCCGATCGACGGCCTCACTGCGGTTGTCCATTCGGTGCTGTTCTGGGCCGGCAATGTCATCCTGTCGCCGCTTGTCCTGCTGGTAACGCTGTTTTCCGACCGCAAACGCACCTTGCACGATCTTTTACTTGGCACGGTCGTCAGCCGCACCGACCGCTGAAACGGCCCTCTGAAGAGCAGTCGCTACCGATTGAGCACAAATGTGAAGGCGTCGAGTCGACCGCGCCCACATAATCCTGTTGAATTTTTCGCCATCCGCGCCAAAGGTAGAGCGATTCGAAGGAGTGTTTCCAAGGCTCGATGACGCAGCATCCGACCCAGTCGCCGCAGTTCTTCCTGACCGCGCCGTCGCCGTGCCCCTATCTCGACGGCCAGTTCGAGCGCAAGGTGTTCACGCACCTGGTTGGCGACAAGGCGGCGGAGATGAACGACCTGTTGACGCAAGGCGGCTTCCGGCGCTCGCAGAACATCGCCTACAGGCCGGCCTGCGAGACCTGCCGCGCCTGCGTTTCGGTACGCATCCTCGCCCAGGAATTCGTCGCCAGCCGCAACATGAAGCGCGTGCTGCAGCACAATTCCGATCTCGTCGGCTACATGCACAATGCCGAGCCCTCGACCGAACAATATTCCCTGTTCCGCAGCTATCTCGACGCCCGCCACCGCCGTGGCGGCATGTCCGACATGACGGTGCTCGACTATGCGATGATGGTCGAGGACACCCATGTCGACACCAAGGTGATCGAATATCGGCGGCGCGGACCTGACACCTTCATCACCGGCAAGGGACAGGGCGAGCTGATCGCGGTGGCGCTCACCGACAAGATGGCCGACGGCCTGTCGATGGTCTACTCCTACTTCAATCCCGATTTCGAGGAGCGGTCGCTCGGCACGTTCATGATCCTCGACCACATCGCCCGCGCCAGGGCGATGGGCCTGCCCCATGTCTATCTCGGCTACTGGGTCAACGGCTCGCGCAAGATGAATTATAAGATGCGCTTCATGCCGCAGGAGCATCTCGGCCCCAAGGGCTGGGAGCGCTACACCAACGAAGCGGTTTCACGCTGAGCTTTTCCAAGGTCCGCCTTTAAACTGTTTCAAGGCAGGGGATGCTGGTCTTTCAGCCGGTTGGCTGGAGAGAGTGCGCCATTGCACCGGCCGGCCGCCAGCCTGCATTTCATTGCGAAAGTTCCTGCATGTCCTCTCATCACGATCACCAGAAAGGTCTTTTGATAACCGCCATCGGCGGGCTCACGCTGACTGTCGACATACCGTTGATCCGCCTCGCCGACGGTGGCGCATGGACGATCATGCTGCTGCGCACCGGCACAACTTTCGTCGCGGCCATGGTCATCTGGTCGGTCTGGCGGGCACTCAGCCGAAACGCCCCGCCGCTGATCCCCGGCTGGTCCGGCCTGATCGTGGCGATATGCTACGGGCTGACCGGGATCACCTTCGTCACCGCCGTCTACCACACCTCGACCGCCGACCTGGTGTTCATCCTGGCCTTCAACACCGTCTTTGCGGGGTTGCTGTCCTGGATATTCCTGCGCGAGAGGCCGCGGCTGGTGACCATCGCGGCGATGGCGATCATGATCCTCGGCGTGCTGGTCATCGTCGGCGGCTCGGTCGGCACCGGCAAGCTGTTCGGCGATTTCATGGCGCTGTGCTCGGCCTTCTTCATCGCGGTGGCCATCACCATCTCGCGCGCCAGCGGCAAGGACATGGGATTCACCTCGCTCGTCGGCGTCCTTCTGCCGCTCGCGCTGGCGGTCTTCATGGTGTCAGGCGAAGGCTTTCATGTGAACGCGCCATGGTGGATCGTCTTCAACGGCGCCATCATCATGCCGATCTCGTTCTTCTGCCTTGCCGCCGGGCCGAAATACATTTCAGGACCGGAAGTGGCGATGTTCTACCTGCTCGAAACGGTGCTGGCGCCGGTCTGGGTGTGGATGATCTTTGCCGAGGCACCGACCCGCAACAGCCTGATCGGCGGCGGGATCCTGATCGTCACGCTCGTCGCACACTCGCTCTGGCAGCTGCATGAAGGGCGTAAGCGCCGGGTCGACTTCGCGGTGCATCACCCGGTCTAGCGACAATTCGGCTTACGGCGCAAAGCCGGTCGTTATCAGGCGCTGGCTTTCTTCGCCGCATTGGATTCCGGCAGGACCTCGATCTGCGGACCGGACTCGATTTCGGCCGCCGAATCGGCGGCCGTCTCGTCGGCCAGCTCCACTTCGCGCAGCCATTCGCGCCAGATGGCCACGAGCAGCGCCATAAGCACCGGGCCGATGAACAGGCCGAGGAAACCCATAGTCTTGACGCCGCCGATCAGGCCGAAAAAGGTCGGCAGGAAGGGCAGTTTTATCGGCCCGCCGACGAGCTTCGGACGCAGTGTCTTGTCGACGATGAACAGCTCGACCGCACCCCAGAGGAACAGTGCCAGCCCGGCCATCGGCGAGCCGCTGGCGGCGAGGTAGATCGAGACCAGCGTGAAGGACAGCGGTGCGCCGCCGGGGATCAGCGCCATGACGCCGGTCAGGGCGCCAAGCGTGACCGGCGACGGCACGCCGGCCAGCCAGTAGGCGATGCCCAGCACCAGCCCTTCGCCGATGGCGATAACGGTCATGCCGGTCACGGT
>NZ_RZRA01000693.1:0-3138 GCF_003998945.1 Mesorhizobium sp. M7A.F.Ca.CA.003.01.2.1
GATCACGAAGGCGCCAGCCTTCACGGCCCGCACCGGAACCGCACTAGCCTCGGCGGCGCTGTAATTGCCGCCGGTGGCGAGCGTCCATCTGCCCCAGAAGGAGCGGGACAGGACGAAATGGCCGACAAGGGCGATGACCAGGAAGATCAACACCACGACCGGAATGCCGAACAGCCGGCCCTTGGCGAATTCGGCTGAGGCGGGATTGCTGCCATAGACGATGACCCCGCCGACAGCCGCCTGGACGATGCCCAGTCCGATCGTGCCAACGCCGAGCGTGGCAATGATGGGATTGATGCCGACATATCCGACCAGGCCCCCGTTGAGCAGGCCTATGAGGCCCGCGAGACCCACCGCCAGCAGGAACGCCGGCAGCGGCCCGATCATCGGCTGCAGCCCGAGCGACAGGATGGCGCCGCAGGCGATGGTGGCCGGCACCGACAGGTCGGCCAGGCCGCCGACCACGAGCACGAAGGTCATGCCGACGACGACGATGCCAACGATAGACATCGAGGTCAGGACGTTGAGCAAATTGCCTGACGTGAAGAAGGCGGGGCTGACGAGGGAGCCGTAGAGCATCACGGCGACGATGGCGAAGGCGAGCCCCGCCTTCGACAGGACATCGACAAGCCTGCTGCCACGCGTAAAGCGGTCGTTGCGGTTCACGCCACCGATCTCCATGGCCGCTTCGCTCAAGCCATCTCCTCCCCGGTGGCCAGCGCCATGATGCGCTCCTCGCTCAATTCGCTGCGCAAGAGAGGCTCGGAGGCATAGCCATCGCGCATCACCACCACGCGGTCGCAGACTCCGAGGATTTCGGGCAGTTCCGACGAGATCATCACGACCGCCATGCCGCCGGCGACGAGTTGGCCGATGATGTGGTGGATCTCGGCCTTGGCGCCGACGTCGACGCCCCGCGTCGGCTCGTCGAGGATCAAGGCCGAAGGTTTGGCGGCAAGCCATTTGGCGATGACCGCCTTCTGCTGGTTGCCGCCCGACAGAAGGCTGATGCGCCGTTCGCCGTCGGGCGGTGAAATCGAAAACTGCTTGACCGAATCCCGGGCAAGCGCGCGATCGGCGCTGCGGCTGATGCGTCCGAAACGGGTCAGGCGGCGCAGGATGGGCAGGCTGATGTTTTCCCGGACCGACATTCCAGGCACGACGCCATCGCCCTTGCGATCTTCCGGAACATAGGCAATGCCTGCCCTGACCGCCTGGGATGGCGAGTTGATCGAGACCTCGCGTCCGTTGACGCTGACCGTGCCCTCGACAAGCCGCGACAGGCCGAAGATTGCGCGGGCAACCTCGGTGCGGCCAGCGCCCACCAAGCCGGTCAAGCCCAGTATCTCGCCGGCGCGCACTTCGAAGCTGACATCGCGGAAGCGCTGTCCGTCGCTGATATGCTCCACGCGCAACACGGACTTGCCGATCGCGGCCGGACTTTTCGGGAAGACATTGCTAACTTCGCGACCGACCATCAGCCTGATCATATCGGCAGCCTTTATGCCCTTGATCGGACGCGTCTCGATCATTGAGCCATCGCGCAGCACCGTCACCTCATCGGCGATTTCGAGCACCTCCTTCAGCCGATGGCTGATGTAGACGATGGCGATGCCGTCATCGCGCATCTTGCGCAGGATCCGGAACAGCGCCGCCGTCTCATGCTCGCTGAGGCTGGATGTCGGCTCGTCCAGCACGATGATCCTCGGCTGCGCCGCATAGGCCTTGGCGATCTCGACGAGCTGCTGCTGGCTGATAGAAAGGTTGCCGAGCCGTTCACGCGGATTAATGGCCGCTCCGAGCTCGTCGAGGACGGCAGCCGCCGCCCTGACCATCTCGCGCTTGCGCAGAAAGGTCCATTTGCCGGGCATGCGGCCGAGATAGACGTTCTCGGCGACGGTCAGGTGGGGGACCAGATTGATTTCCTGGTGCACCATGCGGATGCCGAGCGCCTGGGCGTCGGCGGGCCGGCGCATGCGCACCTCGGCGTCACCGACTTTGATCGTGCCGCTGGTGGGCGCGTAGGATCCGTTGAGGATCTTCATGAGCGTCGATTTGCCGGCGCCGTTCTCACCCACGACCGCATGAACGGTGCCGAATTTCACGGCAAAATTGACGTTGGACAGAGCCTTCACGCCTGGAAAGTTCTTGCTGATGCCTCGCATATCCAAGGCGCAATCGGCGGCGACGGTCATATCTGGCTAGGTTCCTCCTGGCGGCCGGCCGGTGCGCTACATCGGCCTTCGATATGTTAGTATAATAGCGCTGCAAACGCAGTTCGGGCTTCTTCGAACAAGCTTGAATGGCCTGCGCTGTTGAAGATCCAAGCCTCAGTCCCGGACTGAATTTTCCATCGTTCATCCTCACTATTGCACTAATATAACAGTTCTGGCAAGCTGGATTCCGGCGGGTCGTCATGACGTCGTGCGTCACCGACCCCCACGCTTGTATTGGATGCGTTCCAATTGACATTCTAGTATTATCTGGCCATTTCTGGTGAACGAAGACACGGATTTGCAATGGACCTGGATCCTTCGACGCTCAATCGGGCTCTTCCGCTCCGCGATCAGATCTACCACAAGATCCGCAACCTGATCGTCGTCGGGCAGTTGAAGCCGGGAGAGGTCATCAACGAGGTCGCCATCGCGGAGGCCCTGGGGGTGTCTCGCACCCCCGTTCGCGAAGCGGTCAAGCGCATCAGCGACGAGGGCCTGGTCAAGATCCTGGCGCAGACCGGCACCTATGTTGCTCCGATCAGCCGGGCCGACCTGGAAGAAGCCTATGTCATCCGGCGGGCACTGGAGATGGAAAGCGCCCGACGCGCGGCCGCCAAGTTCACAGCGGCAGCCAGCGAATTGCTGGAAGACAACATGGCGGCGCACCGGCTTGCCATATCCCGCGGCAGATATGCCACCGCGATACAACTCGACGATGTCTTCCACCGCACCATAGCCGAGATCTGCGGCCTGCCGATGATCTGGAGAGCCGTCGACATCTCGAAGGCACAGATGGATCGCGGGCGCTATCTCGCTATCCCAAGACCGGGTTATGGCGAACAGACGATCGAGCAGCACGAGGCCATTTTCGACGCGCTGAAGCGCCACGACGCCGAGGGTGCGGCACGGGCCATGGAACATC
>NZ_RZRA01000694.1:0-3135 GCF_003998945.1 Mesorhizobium sp. M7A.F.Ca.CA.003.01.2.1
GTGCTGAAGACCGCGCTCGAGCGCCAGGACATCATCGTCGACCATGCCGCGACACTGGCGGATGCCGAAGCCGTGGCGCGGCTCGGCCACCATGACGCGGTGGTGCTGGACCGCCGGCTGCCGGATGGCGATGGCCTCAGCCTGATCCCGCGCCTGCGGGCCTTGCATCTGGACGTGCCGGTGATCGCGTTGACGGCGCTCAGCGGGCTCGACGATCGCGTGGCGGGGCTCGACGCCGGCGCCGACGACTACATGGTCAAGCCGTTCGCCACGGTGGAACTGGTCGCCAGGCTCAATGCCTTGCACCGGCGTTCGTTCACCACGCGTGCCAATCAGGTGATGGTCGGCCGCCTCACCTATGATTTCCGCCATCGCGAGGCGCTTGTCGAGGACCAGGCGCTGGAACTGCCGCGGCGCGAGCGGCTGGTGCTCGAAACGCTCATCCGCAGGCCGGGGCGGACGATCATGCGCGGGGCGCTGGAAGAAGCCGTCTATGCTCTCGACGACGAGATCGGCTCCAATGCATTGGATGCGCACATTTCGCGGCTGCGTCGCAAGCTCGACGACGTCGCTGCCGGCATCGAGATCAGGGCGATCCGCAACCTCGGTTATCTCTTGCGGGCCGCCTCGTGAAGAAGTCGCGCACGCGATCGCTGCAATGGGTGCTGGTGCGGCGGATGATCCTGTTGCAGGCGGCGACGCTTCTTGTCTTCATCGTGCTGTGCGCGGCCGCGCTGTGGATCGCCGATCCACGGCTTCTTGTCGACAACGAGGCTGCCGTCGCCACCCTCAAGGATGCCGTCGATCGTGACGGCAACGGCAGATTGATCGTCCATGAGACCGATGGATTGCGTTCGTTTCGTAAGGGGTTCCCCAATGTCTGGTACATCATCCGCGACAACAACGGCCAGAGCATCCGCTTCGGCAGCATACCCGACGTCTACACCAGGAATTTTGGCGATCTGCTGGGCCAGGCCGATCACGCCACCATCGGATTTTCCGAAGATGATTTGAGGCCGGAGGCCTACCTCGAAAAAGTTTCGACCAAGGCTGGCACGGTTCAGATCATTGCCGCGACGCGATCGTCGCGGGAAGAGACCGACGGCCTCGAAGTCACCATTTCGGCCACCATCGACGTCGCCAAGAACCCGGACGGCAGCAGGAACTGGGAGAAGGCGCTTCCCGCTCTCGCGGCCATCATCGTCATCCTGCTGCTGCCGATCGTCCTCGTCATGGGAGCCACGACCCTGGTGACGACGCCAGCCGTCGTGCGCCGGTCGTTTGCCGGCCTCGTCGACACCGTCCAGCAGGCCGCGCGCATCGACATCGGCACCCGTGCGATGCAGCTGCCGGTCAAGAATGTGCCGCAGGAGATCGCGCCGCTGGTGCATGCCTTCAACCAGACGCTGGCGCGCCTCGCCCAGGGCTATGACCGGCACAACCGCTTCCTCACCGACGCGGCGCACGAACTGCGCACGCCGATCGCCATCCTGCGCACGCGCGCCGAATTGCTGAAGCAGGAACCGCAAAGCGCGCGCCTGCTGCATGACATCGAGCGCCTGTCGCATCTTGCGCAACAGCTGCTCGACCACCAGCTGCTCGACCGCCCGGCGGACCAGCGCCAGATCATAGACCTCTGCGATCTTGTCGGCCGGGTCGCCGCCGACTTCGCCCCGCTCGCCATCGAAGCAGGCTACGATCTTGCCTTCGAGCCGCCAGCCAACAAGGTCCATGTCGAGATCAACGTGCTGCAGATCGAGCGGGCGCTGGCAAATCTCGTGCGCAATGCCATCGATCATGGCGGCGGTTCCGGCACGATCACCATAGCGATCGATGAAAACGGCGGCGTCGAAATCCGCGACGAAGGCCCAGGCATTCCAGCCGATGAGCACGAGAACGTTTTCGAGCCCTTCTACCGACTGCGGCCGCAATCGCGCGGCGCGGGCCTGGGATTGAACCTTGCCCGGCAGATCGCACTGCTGCACGATGGCTCCATCCGGATATTGGCCGGCTCCTGGCAAGGCGCCCGCATCCGCATGGAGTTGCCGGTTCGGGCGGTGGCCGCGTGCGGCAGAAATGATGGCCGGCCCACGGTTGCGGCCGATCCCGCTGGCTTATCTGTTTTCTAACCAATTGCCGCTATTCCCAATCGGATAGCGGGAGCAAGGCTTTGGTGGAGACGGAGAGAAACACCGCGCGACGCGGCGTCATGCTGTCGGTGGTCATCCCATGCTACAACGAGCTGGATGGCGTGGCCGAACTGCATCGGCGGGTAACGGCCGCATGCCTTGGGCAAGGCCCTTCCTACGAGATCGTCCTTGTCGTCGATGGCGCGACCGACGGTACGCGCGAGGCCATTCTGCAGCTGGCCGAAAAGGACGACCATATCGTCGCCATCGACCTTGCCCGCAATTACGGCCACCAGATCGCGTTGAGCGCCGGGCTCGAATTCTGTCGCGGCCAGCGCATTCTCATTCTCGATGCCGACCTGCAGGATCCGCCTGAACTGCTCGGCGCGATGATGACGAAGATGAACGAAGGCTTCGATGTGGTTTACGGCCAGAGGCTGACGCGCGATGGCGAAAGCTGGTTCAAGCTCGCCTCCGCATCCATGTTCTATCGCTTGCTGCGCCGGATGGTCGACGTCGACATAGCCCCGAATACCGGTGATTTCCGACTGATGAACCGTCGCGCGCTCGACCATCTGAACGCGATGCCAGAACGTTACAGGTTCATTCGCGGCATGGTGAGCTGGATCGGGCTGAGACAGGTGGCTTTCCCCTATGAGCGGCACCGCCGCTTTGCCGGCACCACCCACTATCCGCTGAAGAAAATGCTTCTTCTGGCGGTCGACGCCATGACCAGCTTCTCCATCGTGCCCTTGCGGTTCGCCTCGCTGCTCGGAATGATGTTCGGGCTTCTGGGGCTGGTCGTGCTCGGCTACACGCTGCTCGAATGGTCGGTCGGAAACGTGTTGCCCGGCTGGACCAGCCTCGCCGCGATCGTGCTGATCCTCGGCAGCGTCCAGCTTATGGTGCTTGGAATCTTCGGCGAGTATCTCGGGCGCATGTACATGGAGACAAAGCGGCGGCCGCTCTACTTCGTCAACGAGATCGTTTCGCGCAGCCAGGCGGT
>NZ_RZRA01000695.1:0-3131 GCF_003998945.1 Mesorhizobium sp. M7A.F.Ca.CA.003.01.2.1
TCGCCGGATTGGCTGCCGGACCCTGGCTTTCGACCGTCTCGAGCGGATCGCGCGCAATGTCCTCCGGCTCGACATCCTCATCGGTCAGCTGGTGCACGAAGGAGGAGTTGGCGCCGTTCTCCAGCAGCCGGCGCACCAGATAGGCCAGCAGATCGGAATGCGCTCCGACCGGTGCATAGATACGGCAGCGCGTGCCTTCGGACCGTCGCACCGTCTCGTGCAGCGCCTCGCCCATGCCGTGCAGGCGCTGGAACTCGAAGGAATCGCGGTTATTATCAGCCATCGACAGGATGGCGGCGACGGTGTGGGCATTGTGGGTGGCGTACTGCGGGTAGATGCGGTCGGTCATGCCAAGCAGCTTCTTGGCGCAAGCCATGTAGGAGACGTCGGTGTTGGCCTTGCGGGTGAAGACGGGATAGCCGGTGAGTCCCAACGTCTGCCCCCGCTTGATCTCGGTGTCCCAATAGGCGCCCTTGACCAGCCGAACCATGATGTTGCGGTCGTATTTCTTGGCCAGCGCATAGAGCCAGTCGATGGCGAAGGCCGCGCGTGGCCCATACGCCTGCACCACCACGCCAAACCCGTTCCAGCCGGCAAGTTCCGGCTCGGCCAGCACCCGCTCGATGACGTCGAGCGATAGATCGAGGCGGTCGGCCTCCTCGGCATCGATGTTGAGACCCATGCGCGAATGGCGCGCGGCCAGCGCCAGCGACAAAAGCCGCTCGGCCATCACAGGCAGCATCTCGTCCTTCTGCGCCACCTCGTAACGCGGATGCAGCGCCGAAAGCTTGACCGAGATGCCGTGGTTCTGCCTGATGTCAGGACCGTTGGAGCCGGAATCGAGCGACGAAATCGCGTCAGCATAGGCCTTGTGATAGCGCAAGGCGTCGGCCTCGGTGCGGGCCGCCTCGCCCAGCATGTCGAAAGAATAGAGATAACCCTTCTGGGTCATCGGCCGGCCGCGCTTGACGGCTTCAGTGATGGTGCGGCCGAGCACGAACTGCTCGCCCATCTCGCGCATGGCGGCGGCCACCGCCTTGCGGATGACCGGCTCGCCCAGCCGCCGCACCATAGAACGCAGCGTGCCCTCGATGCCGCCCTCGCCTTCGTCGAGGACGCGGCCGGTCAGCATCAGCGCCCAGGTCGAGGCGTTGACGAAGATGGAGCTCGAACCGCCCGAATGCGCCGACCAGTCGTGCGGCGCGATCTTGTCGGCGATGAGGTCGTCCATCGTCTCGGTATCGGGCACGCGCAGCAGTGCCTCGGCCAGGCACATCAGCGCCACGCCTTCCTTGGTGGAGAGACCGTACGCGGAGAGGAAGACTTCCATCAGCCTTGGATCCGACGAGCCGCGCACCGCGCGCACCAGATCGGCGGCGCGAGCCGAGATCGCCTTGCGGTCTTTCCCGGAGAGCCCCGTCGCCTCGGCAAGCCGCTTCACGGCCTCGTCTTCGTCGGGCAGGTAGTTGGCGCGGATCTGCTGGCGGATGGCATCGAGCGCTGGCATGGCGGTCCCGTGGATCGAGCAAAGGGGATCGGGCCGGCGGTCACCGGACCGAATGGCGCAAGCTAGCACAAGTGCAAAATTTCGGCCGGTCCAAAGAAATCGACATTGCAGGTCATTCGATCTATCCTAGCGGCATATAATTGACATTTGGACTGCGATTTCGATGACAGAAGACCAATTGGACCGCATAGATCGGAATATCCTGGCCGCACTTGCAAGCGATGGCCGGCTTTCCATGTCAGAACTAGCCGCAAAGGTCGGCCTGTCGAAGACGCCGGTGCAGGCGCGGGTGAAGCGGCTTGAGAAGGACGGCTATATCAGAGGCTACCAGGCGATCGTCGACCGCGAGCGCATGGGCGAAGGCCATGTCGCATTCGTCCAGGTGAAATTGTCCGACACCAGATCCGCCGCGCTCGACGCCTTCAACCGGTCCGTACAGGCTGTGCCGGAGATCGAACAGTGCCACATGATGG
This sequence comes from Mesorhizobium sp. M7A.F.Ca.CA.003.01.2.1, assembly GCF_003998945.1. Classification (NCBI taxonomy): domain Bacteria; kingdom Pseudomonadati; phylum Pseudomonadota; class Alphaproteobacteria; order Hyphomicrobiales; family Phyllobacteriaceae; genus Mesorhizobium; species Mesorhizobium sp. M7A.F.Ca.CA.003.01.2.1. The sequence continues at coordinate 1,981 of NZ_RZRA01000695.1, forward strand.
CATCGAGCTTCGATTATCTGCTGAAAGTCCGCACCAGGGACATCGCCGCCTACCGCCGCGTCCTCGGCGAGCGCATCTCGGCCCTGCCCCATGTCGCCCAGACCTCGACCTTTGTGGCGATGGAGACCGTGAAGGATCGGTAGATCACTCCGAAAGCGTCTTCAAGAACGCCACCAGAGCAGCGCGTTCTCGGTCTGAAAGCTCCAACGGGTGAACCTCTGATACCCCTTCGACGCTGGGCGCGGCCTTCGCATAGTGCGCCACGACCTCGTCGAGCGACGAAAACTGCCCGGCATGCATATAGGGCGGTCGCGTTGCCGCACCGCGCAGAGACGGCGTCTTGTAGGCGCGGATGAGTTGTGGCGCATTCTTGACCATGAAGCGCAGTTCGCCGCAGGCGGCAACCTCGCCGTCCCGATAGGCGCCAAGGCAGTTGAACGGGTCGGCCTCGACTTGGTGCACGGCATCGATGCGGCCGCGATCCGGCGGCAGGCCCGCAACAGGCGGCACGCCGGTGTTGTGAAAGCTGTTGTCGGTGAAGCGCGGGCCGTTGTGACAGGTCACGCAATTGGCCTTGCCGATGAACAGTTTAAGCCCAAGGATTTCTTGTTTGGAAAAGACAGCATCGCCCTTCGGCTCGGCACCGGTGGCGAGGTCCAGCGCAAAGCGGTCGAAGCGCGCTGGCGTGGGCGCGATCGAGCGTTCGAAGGCGGCAATCGCCTTGCCGATATTGACGAAGACACCGTTGATGGCGTCGCGCTGCGCGCTGCTCATGGCATTCCAGGCTGCTTTCTCGGCATCGTTTCCAAGTGGGCTGGCATTCAACGGCATGCCGGAAAAATCGGGCAGCGGCCCAAAAATGCGCTCATAGCGCTCGCCGAAGCGCGCCTTGATGTAATGCGCGTAGGCAGCGCGGTTTCCCGCCTGCTCCAGTGGATTTTCGAGCGGCGTCAACGCTTGCGCCCACAGGCTGTCGCGACGGCCATCCCAGAAGAACCAGGGATCGTGCGCCACGCCGGCCAGCGGCATGGTGCGCCGGTTGGTGTGGCCGACGCCGACCGCCTGCGGCAGGTCGTCCTGGAACTGGCGGTCGATCTTGTGGCAGGTCGAACAGGATACCGACCCGTCACCGCTCATGCCCTGATCGAAGA
>NZ_RZRA01000696.1:0-3126 GCF_003998945.1 Mesorhizobium sp. M7A.F.Ca.CA.003.01.2.1
GCGGTGCAGCGGGCGCTGATGGCGGTGATTGCTGAGGCGCGCGCGCAGATCGCGGCGCCGGTCGAGACGCGCTGGGACAAATAGGGTCATGCAGTCGCTGAGAAAATATCGGCGCATCACCGTCAAGATCGGCTCGGCGCTGCTCGTCGACCGCGCGACGGGCCTGAAGCGCGACTGGCTGGCTTCGCTCGCCGACGACATTGCCGGGCTGGCCCAGGGCGGCGCTGAAATCCTCGTCGTCTCGTCCGGCGCCATCGCGCTTGGCCGCACCATCCTTGGCCTCGGCAAGCGAGCCCTGAAACTGGAGGAGAGCCAGGCGGCGGCAGCCGTGGGACAGATCGCGCTGGCCGGCGCCTGGTCGGACGCGCTCGGCAAGGGCAGCCTGAAATCGGGCCAGATCCTGCTGACGCTCGGCGACACCGAGGAGCGCCGCCGCTATCTCAACGCGCGGGCGACGATCTCGACACTCTTGAAGATGAAGGCAGTGCCGGTCATCAACGAGAACGACACGGTGGCGACTTCCGAAATCCGCTACGGCGACAATGACCGGCTGGCGGCCCGCGTCGCCACCATGATGGGCGCCGATCTTTTGGTGCTGCTTTCCGACATCGACGGGCTCTACACCGCGCCGCCGGCGCGCGACCCCAACGCCAAATTCATTCCGGTGGTCGACCGCATCACGCCTGATATCGAGGCGATGGCGGGTGCGGCCGCTTCCGAGCTGTCGCGCGGCGGCATGCGCACGAAGCTCGATGCCGGCAAGATCGCCACCGCCGCCGGCACCGCGATGATCATCACGTCGGGCACTCGGCTGTCGCCGCTGATGGCGATCGAACGCGGCGAGCGCGCTACTTTCTTTCGGCCGAGCAGCAACCCGGTCAAGGGCTACAAAACCTGGATCGCCGGCCAGCTCGAGCCGGCCGGCCGGCTTACGGTCGATGCCGGCGCCATCGGCGCGCTGCTGTCGGGCAAATCGTTGCTGCCGGCCGGCGTCAAGCTGGTCAGCGGCAATTTCTCGCGCGGCGACACGGTGGCGATCCTGTCGCCCGAGGGCCGCGAGATCGCGCGCGGGCTGGTTGCCTATGATGCCGCCGATGCCGTAAGGATCGCGGGCCTGAAGACGGCCGAGATCGAAACCGTGCTCGGCTACGAGGCGCGTTCGGCGATGATCCACCGCGATGACCTTGTGGTGAGCCATTCGGGTGACCAAGTACGGGCCGGCGACCAAACAGGGGCCGGTGACCAAGTCACGGTCGGTGGCGATGTAAGCGGAGGATGAGCCATGCTGAAACTGCATGAAAAATCCGGGGATGACACTGTCGCGCTGATGGCCGATATCGGCCGGCGCGCCCGCGCTGCCGCCCGGCCGCTGGCCATTGCCACAACCGCCGCCAAGAACGCCGCACTGCTGGCCATGGCCGAGGCGATTGTGGCCCGTGAGCAGGACATTCTCGACGCCAACGCCATCGATGTTTCGAATGGTCATGAATCCGGGCTTTCCACCTCCTTCATGGACCGGCTGAAGCTCGATCCGGCGCGCATCCGCGCCATGGCCGACGGCATCCGCGAAATCGCCGCGCTGCGGGATCCGGTTGGCGACGTGATCGCGCAGTGGGACCGGCCGAACGGTTTGCATATCGAGCGCGTGCGCACGCCGCTCGGCGTCGTCGGCGTCATCTATGAGAGCCGCCCGAACGTCACCGCCGATGCCGGCGCGCTGTGCCTCAAAGCCGGCAATCCGGTGATCCTGCGCGGCGGTTCGGATTCGCTCAATTCTTCCGCCGCCATCCACGCCTGCCTGGTCGAAGGGCTGAAGCAAGCGGGCCTGCCGGAGGATGCCATCCAGCTGGTGCCGACCACCGACCGCGCCGCCGTCGGCGAAATGCTGAAGGGGTTGGGCGGCAACCTCGACGTCATTATCCCGCGCGGTGGCAAAAGCCTGGTCGGACGGGTGCAGGCCGAGGCGCGGGTCCCGGTCTTCGCGCATCTCGAAGGCATCTGCCATCTCTACATCGACCGTTCCGCCAAGCTCGATATGGCTGTCAGGATCGCCGTCAACGCCAAGATGCGACGCACCGGCGTCTGCGGTGCCGCAGAGACGCTGCTGGTCGACCGGGCGGTTGCCTCCACGCATCTGGTGCCGATCCTTGATGCACTTCGCGCCGCCGGCTGCGAAATCCATGCCGATGCCGAGGTGCTGAAAGTGTTTTTCGACGCCAAACCGGCGACCGATGCCGACTGGATCACCGAGTATCTCGATGCCATCATCGCGGTAAAACTGGTCGACGGTATCGGTGGTGCGATCGAGCATATCGAGACGTTTTCCTCGCATCACACCGAGGCGATCGTCGCCGAGGATGCGCAAGCCGTCGAGCGGTTTTTCAACGAGATCGATTCGGCGATCCTGCTGCACAACGCATCGACGCAGTTCGCCGACGGCGGCGAATTCGGCATGGGCGCCGAGATCGGCATCGCCACCGGCAAGATGCATGCGCGCGGACCGGTGGGCGTCGAACAGCTGACGTCGTTCAAATACCGTGTGCGCGGGTCGGGACAGGTGAGACCTTGAGCGCTGGTCTTACCCTTCCCCTTGTGGGGAGGGTGGCGAGCACAGCGAGCCGGGTGGGGGGACGACGCTGAATTCCGCGATACCCCTACCCCGCTCCGCTTCGCGGATCGACCCTCCCCACAAGGACGAGGGTAAGGAGGCTATCTCCTCCCACTATCTCAAAATGCCGCACGCCGAGAAAGGCCTTGCCGTCGGCCTGTTCGGCGGTTCGTTCAATCCGCCGCATGCCGGCCATGCGCTGGTCGCCGAGATCGCGCTCAGACGCCTGGCGCTCGACCAGTTGTGGTGGATGGTGACGCCGGGCAATCCGCTGAAGAACACCAGGGAGTTGGCGCCGCTGGGCGAACGGCTGCAGCTGTCGGAACAGATCGCCAAGAACCCGAAGATCAAGGTCACCGCTTTCGAAGCCGCCCATCACGTCCGCTACACCGCCGATACGCTGGCGCTGGTCAAGGCGCGCAACCCCGGTGTCGATTTCGTCTGGATCATGGGTGCCGACAGCCTGCGCGATTTCCATCGCTGGCAGCGCTGGCGCGAGATCGTCATGACCTTCCCGA
>NZ_RZRA01000697.1:0-3117 GCF_003998945.1 Mesorhizobium sp. M7A.F.Ca.CA.003.01.2.1
CATCGGCAATCCGCCCGTTACAGCCGGCCTTGCAGATAGGGTCCGAGCGTGATCAGCGCCACTGCGGCGATCGCCAGCATGATGCCGGTCGCCTGCAGCGCGTTGACGCGCTCGCCGAAGAAGACCAGTGCCACGACGTTCACCGAGACCAGCTGGATGACGGCAGACAGGCTGAACGACACCGACATGCCGAATTCGCGGATCAGCCGCAGCATGATCAGATTGCCCAGCGAATAGAGCGCCAGCGTCAGCGCGATCTTGCCAAGGCTCGGCGCCAGGCCCCATTGCTTGGCGGCTGTCGCCGCCAGCAGGAAAATGACCGTTGAAAAGCCGAGCTGCAGCAGTCCCGAAAAACTCAACGTTCCGCCCCCCTCTCGAAGCGGCTCCCGCCGCATGTGTCGCGGACGTTGTTTCCGAAGCGCGCCGGGACGTCAAGCGCTCGACCAAACGAAGCTCTTGGCAATGGCAAGACGGAGGCTCAATGTACCGACATCGTCCAGCCATTCGATTGAAGGGCGGTCAGGGGTTCATGATTCGTATTCTGCAGAACTTGACGCGACGCTGGAGCGAACTCTCTCTTGCCTTGCAATTCGTCGTTGCCGGCGGTTTTGGCCTGCTGGCCGTCATGCTGGTGGTGGGCGCCTGGGTGACGGCGCAGATCAGAGAGGGCGTCATCCGCAATTCGGCCGCCACGACGGCGCTCTATGTCGACAGCGTGATTGCGCCGCTGCTTCCCGACTTGCGCAAGGAGCAGGAGCTCAGCGATTCCGTCAAGCAGGCGCTGGACGAGACGCTTGGCCAGGGCGCGCTCGGCAAGCGCCTCGAATCGTTCATGCTCTGGCGCCGCGACGGGACGGTCCTCTATGCCAAGGAGACGGCCCTGATCGGCCGCCGCTTCGCTCCGAGCGACAATCTGCGTTCCGCTTTCCAAGGCAATGTCGTCGCTGAATTCAATACTTTCGATGAGGATGAGAGCGAGGAGAAGGCGACCGGCTTGCCATTGCTGGAGATCTACAATCCCGTGCGCGAGCCCTGGTCGGGCGAGGTGGTGGCGGTTACCGAGTTCTATGAGATCGCCGACGATTTCCAGGCCACCCTGGCTTCCGCTCTGTGGTCGAGCTGGCTGATCGTGGCCGGCGCGACCCTGGCGGCATTCCTGCTCCTGTCGGGCATCGTCCTGCGCGGCAGCCGCACCATCGACGACCAGCGTGGGGCGCTGCGCCGCCAGGTGTCGGAACTGCAGGGTCTGGTGGCGCAAAACAGTGCCTTGCGACTGCGCGTGCAACAGGCCTCGCGCCGCGCCACCGCGCTCAACGAAAGATATCTGCGCCGCATCGGCGCCGACCTGCATGACGGCCCGGCCCAACTCGTGGCCCTGGCGGCGCTGCGCATGGACAGCCCGATATTTTCCAGCGATGGCCATTCGGGCGCAAGCCGCTCGACCGAGGTCACGATGATTCGCAAGACGCTGGAGGATGCGATGCGCGAAAGACGCGGCAGCTGCACCGGCCTTGTCCTGCCGCAGATCGAGACGGCTGCCGCAACCGACATTCTGCGGCTGGCCGTCAAGGAACACGAACAGAGGACGGGAACGTCGGTGACGCTGACGCTGGCCGGACAGTTGCCTGAACCCGGCGCCTCCGAGAAGATCAGCATCTATCGTTTCGTCCAGGAAGGGCTGAACAATGCCTATCACCACGGGCTAGGCAAGGATCAGGCGGTGAGTGCCGGGATGAAAGGTGGCAGGCTTTTTGTCGAAGTGTCGGACCGCGGGCCGGGTTTCGATCCGACGGCACGGGTCGAGGGCCTCGGGCTCGCCGGCCTCAGGGAACGGGTCGAAAGCATTGGCGGACAGTTCGAAACCTTGACCGGGCCGCAAGGTACGCGTTTGGTGATCCGTCTGTCGGTCGAGGAGCAAGCATGACTGGGACCATTCGCATTGCCATTGTCGACGATCATCCCCTCTTTCGCGAAGGTGTGACGCGCAGCCTGTCGGAGATCGGAGGCTTCGAGATGGTTGGCGAGGGCGCCACGGCGCAGGATGCCGAACGCCTCGCCGCGACGATGCGGCCCGACATCTTGCTGCTCGACATCTCGATGCCGGGCGGCGGGCTGAGCGCGGTCGCAAGCATCCTCGCCAACCATCCCGCCCAGAAGATCGTCATGCTGACCGTCTCGGAGGCCAATGCCGATGTGACCAAGGCGCTGAACGCAGGGGTGAATGGCTATGTCCTCAAAGGCGTCGGATCGCGCGGCCTCGCCGACATCCTGCGCAATGTCGCAGCCGGCGAAAGCTATCTCTCGCCGACACTATCGGCCCGGCTGCTTTCGGATCTCCAGTCCCAGCAGCCGACCGACGGCTTGGCGGAACGGCTGCGGCAGCTCACCGATCGGCAAACGGAAATCCTGCGGCTGGTGGCGGAGGGGCTGAGCAACAAGGAAGTCGCCTTGCGGCTTGAGTTGCAGGAGAAGACCGTCAAACATCACATGACCGGAGTGCTGTCGAAGCTCAATGTGCGAAATCGCACCGAAGCGGCCTTGATGATGCGTGAGTGGCGCGACCGCGACAGGCCTTCCTAAAGCATTTCACCGTTTCACGGAAACGGCGAGCTGCTCTAACTCTGTGACGCAATTCCCAAGGGAACGGGAAAACCGCTTCACACTTTTTCTAGAATTGCTCTGGGCAGGTCCGAAGAAATGCGCAGCGGTTTCCCGTCCCGGATTGCGCAAAAGCGCGTCGCGCCTCGGGACCGCAGCCATTGCGGTGCCGAAAACCGGGACGACGCCGGCCGGAAACGAGGTCACCTCCGCCGGGGGGCGGCGGAGGTGACGTGCAAAGCTGACCGTTGCCTGTTGGCCAGCTTCACAAGGCCTTGAGACGATTGGCATCGGCCGGCGTGGCCTGGCGGTCGATGATCGTGCGACCGAGAGCGTCCTTCATGCTGAAACGACCGTTCTCGAGCTTTTCCGTTATGCCGTCGGGATGCCTGACTGTGATCTTGTTGCCGGTCACGTCGACCTTGTCACCGGTCTTTGCATTGACATGGCTCCCGCTCTTACCCTGACTGGATCCTGATTTGCCGTTGTTGCCACTGTTGCCGCTGTTGCCGTTATTCC
>NZ_RZRA01000698.1:0-3112 GCF_003998945.1 Mesorhizobium sp. M7A.F.Ca.CA.003.01.2.1
GTCGCTGCCCTGGCCATGGGCTTTATCCTGCTGTTCATCGTGCCCTACCAGATCCGTCTGGCGATCACCGCCGACGAGACGCGCACCGCTGTGCTGCTGGTGCCGGCAGCCCAGCTGTTCGGCCTGGCGATCGGGCCGATTGCGGCGTCGCTGCTCATCGATGGCAAGGATTTCCGGCCGGTGCCGGAATTCGCCGCCGCCAGCGCGGTGGCAAGCGTGGCGCTGCTCGGTCTCTTCGTTCTTGTGTCACGTCGCCGTCGTGCGGTTGCCTGAGCGGGGAGCGCCATGTCGAACACTTGGAGCAACTGGTCGGGCTTCGTAAGTGCCGAGCCCAAGCTGATCGCCAGCCCCGGCGATGCCGGTGAACTCGGTGATCTCGTCCGGACCGCGCCCGGCCCGGTGCGCGTTGCCGGCGCCGGTCATTCCTTCACACCGCTGGTGAAATCGCAGGGCACGATCCTGTCCCTGGAGAGACTGGAAGGGCTGGTCTCGCACGACGCGCAAAAACATCAGGCGCGGGTGCGGGCAGGGACCCGGCTCGGCCCGCTCATGCACATCCTGCAAGGAATTGGCCAGGGCCTGCCCAACATGGGCGATATCGACCGCCAGGCGATCGGCGGCGCGCTGGGCACAGCCACGCACGGCTCTGGGCCGACGCTCGGCGCCTATCACACGCAGCTGGAGACGGTGCAGATCGTCGACGGCCTTGGCAAGGTCCGCGACTTCAAGCGGGCAGGGGATCGGGACATGATCCACGCCATCGGTGTTGCGCTCGGCGCTTTCGGCGTGCTCACCGAAGTGACGCTGAACAACATCGCGACCTACCGGTTGCGCCGCCGCAAATATGTGCTGCCGATCACCGAGATGCTGCGTGATTTCGAGGCGATGATGGCCGCGCATCGCTCGGCCGAATTCTACTACATTCCGTTTTCCGGCTATGCGCAGTTCATCGCCAGCGATTTCAGCGATGCCGCACCCACCACGCGGCCGCCGGAAGAGGACGAGGCGGGTTTGAGGACACTGCGCAGGCTGCGCACTTCACTTGCCTGGCTGCCATCGCTGCGTGGCCGCCTGATCCGATCGGCGGCCGCCAAATTTCCCGCCGAGGACTACGTGCAGGACTGGCTCAACGTCTATGCCAGCGACCGGCAGACCAAGTTCAACGAGATGGAATATCATTTGCCGTTCGAGGAAGGGCCGAAGGCGCTGGCCGAGATCATCGAGCTGACCGAGAAGCGCTTTCCCGAGGTCTATTTCCCGATGGAGGTGCGCTCGGTCGCGCCGGACCAGTTCTGGCTTTCGCCATTCTACAACAGGCTGACCTGCTCCATCGCCATCCACCATGACGCCGCGAACGATCCTTTGCCGTTCATGCGGGCGGCAGAGCCGATCTTCCGCAGATATGGCGGCCGGCCGCATTGGGGCAAGATGCACAGCCTGAAAGCGGCGGAGCTGAAAAAGCTCTACCCGCGCTGGGACGATGCCATGGCGGCGCGCCGCGACATCGATCCGGAAAACCGCTTCGTGTCGCCCTACATGGCCGGCCTGTTCGGCATCGAATGATGAGCACCTATTTTTCCACCCTCTCGGATGCGCTGAAGACCGCCGGCATCTTCCGACCCTGCCTGCTGCTCGACCGCGATCGGCTGGACGGAAACATTGCCCTGGTAAAAGGGAGGCTGGATCCCGGCCTGGCCGTGCGGCTGGTCGACAAATCGCTCGCCTGCCTGCCGCTGCTTGCGCATATAGGCAAGGCGCTTCGCCATGAGCGCTTCATGACCTTCCACCCGCCGATCAGCGAGGCGGTGCTGAAGGCGTTTCCGGATGCCGATCTGCTCTACGGCAAGCCGATGCCGATCGGTGCGGCAAGGGCTGCGCTGGTGAAGGGTGATGCCGACTGGTCGCGTGTCTGCTGGCTGATCGACAGCGAGGAGAGACTGGCGGAATACGGTGCTCTCGCTGACGAACTCGGCATCGGCCTGCGCATCGCTTTCGAGATCGATGTCGGGCTGCATCGCGGCGGCTTTGCTGATCCCGCGGCCTTGTCGAAGGCGTTGAGCGCGTTGCCGGCCCGGCTGCATTGCGAAGGCGTCATGGCCTACGAGGCGCATGCGCCGCTCATTCCCGGCCTTTTCGGCGGACCGGCAAAGGCATTGGCGGAGGCGTCGGCGCAGGCTGCGGCGTTCGTCGCCTGTCTCGGCGCCGACCAGCGCCGTATCCTCAACATCGGCGGCAGCAAGACCGCGCTGCTTCATCGTGGCGGCGCGGCCAATGAAGTGTCGATGGGCTCGGCCTTCGTGCTGCCCAGCGACTTCGATACGCCAGGCCTAGAAGGCTTCCAGCCGGCGGCCTTCATTGCCACGCCGATCCTGAAAGTGGTCGAGCCGATGCTGCCTGGCCCGCCGGCCGTCACCCGCCTGCTGCAGGCGCTCGGCCGGTTTCCGCGCAAGGGCTGCTATCTCTATGGCGGCAAGTGGATGGCCGAGCCGGTCTTCCCCCAAGGCATGAAGACGAACGGCCTGCTCGGCCTGTCCTCCAACCAGCAATTCATGGGCTTGCCCGCCGATGCGGCCGCAAGGCCAGGCGACTACGCGTTTCTAAGGCCGACGCAGAGCGAGGCCGTGCTGCAGCAATTCGGGTCGATCGCCGTGTTTTCCGGCGGAAAGGTCATCGATCGCTGGCCGGCGCTGCCGATGGCGTGATCGAGCTACGCCTTCACCGGTACCCAGATCTCCAGCCCGCCATTGCCGCTGTGGGCATCGAACTCCGGTCCATAGCGCTCGAATTCCGGTGCATCCGCGATTTCGTGACCGGAGTCGGGCAGCCAACTGTTCCAGATCGTGTTGATCGTCCGGCGGATGGATGAGATGTGCTCGCGGTGCGAGAACACCGCATATTTCTGCGCCGGCACCCGCACCCGATAGAAGTCCTTCGGCAGATCCGCAAAGCCGGACACTTCGACGCCGACGACATAGTCGAAATTGCCCGCGTCATCGCCGTTAAGGCAGACGCCGTAGAAAACGCCTGAGATCTCGCCGGGGATGTTGCCGATATAGGGTGCAAAACGCTGCCACTGCATCGGAATCCCGGCGCTGGTTTCGCAGCTGTAGCG
>NZ_RZRA01000699.1:0-3111 GCF_003998945.1 Mesorhizobium sp. M7A.F.Ca.CA.003.01.2.1
CCCGCCGCACGGCCGACGGCCGTCATGGCGATGCCGCCGAACAGATACGGGATCAGCCCGCCGAAGATCAGGCCGGCGACGACGTATGGGTTGGAGAGATCGAAGGAGATCTCGCCCATGCCCTGGAAGTAGGGATATTTGTCGCCATTGGCGGCGAAGAACTTCAGGTCGTTCGAGTACGCGGCAAACAGCACCAATGCGCCGAGACCAGCGGAGCCGATGGCGTAGCCCTTGGTCACCGCCTTGGTGGTGTTGCCGACCGCGTCGAGCGCGTCGGTGGAGTGGCGCACTTCCTTGGGCAGGCCGGCCATTTCGGCGATGCCGCCGGCATTGTCGGTGACCGGGCCGAAGGCATCGAGCGCAACGATCATGCCGGCAAGGCCGAGCATCGTCGTGACCGCGATCGCCGTACCGAAGAGGCCGGCAAGCTGATAGGTCGAGATGATGCCGCCGACGATGACGATCGCCGGCAGCGCCGTCGATTCCAGCGAGACCGCGAGGCCCTGGATGACGTTGGTGCCGTGACCGGTGACCGACGCCTGGGCGATGGAATTGACCGGGCGCTTGTTGGTGCCGGTGTAGTATTCGGTGATGACCACGATGAGACCGGTCACCACGAGGCCGATCAGGCCGCAGATGAACAGGTTCTTGCCGGTGATGACCATGCCGGCGACCGTGCCGACCTCACCCCAGCCGAGCGTCACCTGGGTGGCGACGCCGAGGCCGACGATGGACAGCAGGCCAGTGACGATCAGGCCCTTGTAGAGTGCGCCCATGATCGAGCCGTTGGAACCGAGCTTGACGAAGAAGGTGCCGACGATCGAGGTCAGGATGCAGGCGCCGCAGATGGCGAGCGGATAAAGCATGGCCGCACCCAACACGGCGGTGCCGCCAAAGAAGATGGCAGCCAGAACCATGGTGGCGACGACAGTCACCGCATAGGTTTCGAACAGGTCAGCGGCCATGCCGGCGCAGTCGCCGACATTGTCGCCGACATTGTCGGCGATCGTGGCCGGGTTGCGCGGATCGTCTTCGGGAATACCGGCTTCGACCTTGCCGACGAGATCGCCACCGACGTCGGCGCCTTTGGTGAAGATGCCGCCGCCGAGACGAGCGAAGATCGAGATCAGCGATGCGCCGAAGCCGAGCGAGACCAGCGAGTCGATGACGATGCGGTCATTGGGCTGGAGGCCCATGAAGTGGGTCAGGATGAGGTAGTAGATCGACACGCCGAGCAAGGCGAGGCCAGCAACCAGCATGCCGGTGATGGCGCCCGATTTGAACGCGATGTCGAGGCCGGCAGCGAGACTGTTCGATGCGGCCTGCGCCGTGCGAACGTTGGCGCGAACGGAGACATGCATGCCGATGAAGCCGGCGGCGCCTGAAAGCACCGCTCCGATCAGGAAGCCGATCGCGGCGGTGATGGACAGCAACCACCAGGCGAGCACGAGGACGACGACGCCAACGATGGCGATGGTGGTGTACTGACGCGCCAGATAGGCTTGTGCGCCCTCGCGGATAGCCGCGGAGATTTCCTGCATGCGTGCATTGCCCTGATCGGCCGCAAGGACCGAACGTGTCGCCCAGATGGCGTAAAGGATTGAAAGCAGGCCGCAGGCGATGACGGCGGAAATAATTGTCATTGCCGGATTTTCCTCGATTGATGGCCCAAAAGAACCCCTCCCTGGGCCGTTGAGACAAAGACCGGATTCCGAGCACGGAATCCGCCTCTTCGCAGCGGTGTATGCGAAACAGGGCTGCGAACGTCAAGATATTGTTCGGTTTTTGCCCGGCTTTCGCCCAAATGGTTGGGACCAGGCGGCGGCTGCCGTCAGCACCCTGCGATTAGATCGATTGAAATTAGCCCTGACGCAGGGCGTGGCTACTCTGCCTCCCGGCCCATCCGGCGCGCCGTGTAGCGCTCTATGGCCGACAGGCCGTCATAGATCAGCACGGCAAGGGCTGCCACGATCAGGCCGCCCTGCAGGATGAAGGCGAGATTGTTGGATAACAACCCGGCGATGATCACTTCGCCCAGCGTTTTGGCTGCCACGGTCGAACCGATGGTCGCCGTGGCAAGGCTGATCACCACCGACAGCCTGATGCCGCCGAGAATGATCGGGGCGCTGAGCGGCAGCTCGACCTTGGTGAGCCTTTGCCAACCGGTCATGCCGGCGCCGCGCGCCGCCTCGACGACGTTGGCAGGTAGCGTCGTCAGGCCGGTCAGCGCGTTCTCGAAGATCGGCAGCAGGCCATAGAGAAACAGCGCGATCAGTGTCGGCTTCTCGCCGAAGCCGACGGCCGGCACGGCGAGTGCCAGCACCGCCACGGGCGGAAAGGTCTGGCCGATGTTGACCAGGCTGCGCGACAGCGGCAGGAATTCGGCGCCGGCGGGCCTGGTGACCAGGATGGCAAGCGCCACCGCAACGATGGTTGCTGCCACGGTGGCGATCAGAACCGTGCGCAAATGCAGCAATGTCAGCGTCAGCAGGCTGCCCTGGTTGTAGATCACCGGCGCATTGTTTTCGGTCAGCGGCTTCAGCAGCGGCACGAACCAGCCGGGATTGGTGACGAAGGCAACGAGCAGCATCACCAGGGCAAGTCTGAGCAGCGATGGAAGCCAGGCCTTCATGCGGGCCTCGCCGCGCGCTTCACCAGCCCGTCGACGGTGACGCGGCCAAGCGGCTTGCCATCGGCGCCTTTGACCGGCAGCGCCGGCCGGCCCGTCCACAACAATTCGGCCAGCGCGTCACGCTGGCTGGCGTCGCCGGGGATCGCCTCGCCTTCGGCGGAGCCCTTCTCCACGGCATCGCGGACCCGACCGAGCGACAGCAGCCGGAACGGCCTTTCGCTGGCGCCGACCAGGGTCTCGACGAAGGCGCTTGCCGGCTTTGCCAGGATCTCGGCGGGCTTGGCGTATTGCACCAGCTTGCCGGCATCCATGACCGCGATCTTGTCGCCCATATGCACGGCCTCTTCCATGTCGTGGGTGACCAGGATGATGGTGGTGCCGAAGCGCTTCTGGATCGCCAGCAGATCTTCCTGCGCCTTGTTGCGGATGATCGGGTCGAGGGCGCCGAACGGTTCGTCCATCAACAGCACGTTGGGCTC
>NZ_RZRA01000069.1:0-10119 GCF_003998945.1 Mesorhizobium sp. M7A.F.Ca.CA.003.01.2.1
CGGCCGCGACATCGTCGGCGACCTTGGCGCCTACGATCTCTTCATCACCCCGACGCTGACGCAGCTGCCGCGCCCGCTCGGCTATTACGACATGTCGGAGACGGATATCGACCGCTACAATGCCAAATGGACGGACGCGGTGTTTGCCTTCCCCTTCAACATCTCCGGCCAGCCGGCGATCTCGCTGCCGCTCGGCTGGTCGAAAGACGGCGTCCCGATCGGCGTGCAGCTGGTCGGCCGCTACGGCGACGAGGCAACGGTGCTGGCCGCGTCGGCGCAGCTGGAACAAGAGATGCCGTGGAGGGGGAGAAGGCCGGCGGTGAGTGGTTAGGTGCTTGGCACCCCACCGCCGAGTTCCGTGGCGCCCCCTCTGTCCTGCCGGACATCTCCCCCTCAAGGGGGGAGATTACGCGCTCAACAGCCTTCGCCAAATCATCTACACGGTAAGGTGGGCGAGACGGCGAAGCTGCCAATCTCCCCCCTTGAGGGGGAGATGCCCGGTAGGGCAAGGGGGGCGTAGAGCGCTGTCCCTGCAGTGACCCGCCTCGTTATCCAATCCTCTCCAGCCGTCGCGGCAGCCTGTTCATCGGCTTGGGCCCGTCCGGCGTGATCAGGAACTGGTCCTCGAGATTGAAGCTGGCGAGGCCGTCTATGTAGAGCGGGATCTCGAAGGCCAGCACCATGCCGGTTTCGATCACGACATCGCTGTCGGCGGCGATGAACGGCCATTGTTCGGAAAACACCGACTGGCCGACGCCATGGCCGAAATGGCCGCGGCGGTAGGTGCGCAGCCCTTGCCGCGCCAGGCTGTCGGTGGCGACGCAATGCACGTGGGCGAGCGTGGTTCCCGCAACAAGGGACGCCAGCCCGTCGTCAAAGGCCCGCTCGGCAATGGCGTGCAGTTCGGCCTGCTCGGCGGATGGCGGCCCGAAGGTGAAGTTGCGCGACATGTCGGAGGCGTAGCCGCCGACCGTGCAGACCATGTCGCACTTCAGCGGATCGCCAGGCATCGCTTTCGCATCGGCATCTTTGGCCCGAGCGCCCAGCGTCACATATTCGGCAGTTTGGACCGGATGAGACAGGCCGGACGCGGCCGTGGCGACACCTTGCCGGTAGAGGGCAATGAGATCGGCCTGGCGCATGCCGGCCATCGCATCGACCTGCAGCCGCTCCAGCCCGGCTTCCGACAGGATGATGCCTTGCTGCAGCAGGTCGATCTCGCGCGGCGACTTGATGGCCCGCAACCTGTCGAGCACGGCCGAGCCGTCGACCATCGTGCAGGCCGGCAACAGCGCCTGCATGACCGAGAAATCGGCGGCGGGCACAAAATCGAGGTCGACGCCGACCCTTGCGCGCCCGAGCCCGAACCCGGTCAGGATCTGCTTCAGCTCGTCGACGGCACGAGCGAGTTCGAATGTCGCGGGCCGAGAAAAACCCGGCGCCCGGCCGGCAAGGCCGGCCTCGATGCGTTGCGGCAACCCTTGCCCTGACGTCGAGGCGTCCAGCGTGGCGGCTTCGATCCAGATCGGGTGGCTGCGGATGACAGCATCCGGCAGAACCCGCTGCAATTGTCCCGCATTGAAGTCCGCCACCACGACGCCGATCGGCAGGTCTCGGCCAGCCGGGATGACGACAAAGCCGGCGCCGGCGCGCCGGAACAGTCCCGCCGGGCCGATCGAGGCTCCGGTCGCATAGTGGAAGGCCTCGGGCGCGCACAGCACCAGCGCCTCGATGCCGGCGCGGTCCATCAGTTGCGCCGCGCGCTGGCGGTCGACAAAGCCTGTCATGGGTTTCTCCACTGTCCGAAGCGGCAACGGAGCATTCCGGGCATCGACAATCAAGCCGCTGACAACAGCTACTTGATCGATTCCAGCTTGGCGACGGCAGCGGTGAAGCCAGCCAGCGACACCGGGATGGTGACCGGCTTGCGGGTGACCGATTCCATGCCGATGTTCAGATTGGTCCCCGACTTCATGGCCTTGATGAGATCCGCCGACAGCGGCGTGGCGGCATAGGCGCCGTTCTGGTCGCTGGTCTGGATGGCAATCGTCGTCTTCTGGCCCTGGTCGATCTGGAAGGAGGCGCCGGACGGCAGGAACAGGCCGTGCGGCAGGGCAAGCAGCATGGCGAGGCTGCCATTGCCGTTGTCGCGGCGCACGGTCACGGTCAGCACGCGCTGCCCGGTCTTGGCCTCGGTCAGGTTCTGCGAAAGCTGGCACTGAAGCTCGGTGGTCGCCGAACCGCTGGAGCAGTTCATCGCCCACGGATTGGCATCGGCCGGTTTTGCATTGGTTTCAGCCGGCTTTGGCTGGGCCGGCTTGGCATCTTCGGCGAGGGCCGGGCCGGTGGCCAGAGCAAGCCACAGGGCGGCCAGCCCCGCGGCCATGCCAAGTAAATTAGATCTAGCTAAAGTAAATGTCATGTTGTTTTGCCGGATGCCTTGCATGTTTCCTCGCCGCGCCCGGTATTCTCCCGAGCATGGCTTGATACAACACCCGCGACTGTTCCGGAAGCCGAGCAGGAGGCAAGCAAGCCGGCGAAATTACTGTGGCTTTTCGGATACAACGAACAATATTGCAGGAGGCCCTCAGAAATCGAAGCGCCGGAGACTCGCTATACAATAGAATTCGAGTAAGATTTTACACGGGGTGCGTGCAGTCCCCGAAGGACTCGCCAGGGATGGGAACTACCGAGACGCCTCGGCAAGTTGGTGAGATGGCGGCGCGTGGGGAGGATTTCCGCGTGCACGCCGGCTATCGCCGTTCGCGAATCGCCAGGCATCTCTGGAAGACGACGGCACTGACGACGCTGGCGCTCGGCCTTTCAGGCATGGCCGCCTATGGCGATCCCAACGGGCTATGGCAGCCGCAGATCCGCGCCATCATCGGCGCCGACAACAATGGCGGCAACGGCGCGCTCGAAGGTTTCATCCCGCTCAAGCAGACGGCCGAATCCGTGCTGTTCCTGGATGTCCGGGCCAAGCACGATTTCAAGGATGGTTCCGGCCAGGATGTCGGCCTCGGCATTCGCCGCATCGTCAACCCGGACCTGATGATCGGCGGCTACGCCTATCTCAATCTCGAGAACTACAACTCCACCCAGTTCACCGCGGCCACGCTGGGCGCCGAGGCGATCACGCCTCATTTCGATGCGCATGTGAACGTCTATCTGCCGATCAAGGGTGATTCGACGGATCACTCGACCAGTTCGACCCTGTCGATGGTCAGCAACCAGCTGATCGAGCAGATCTCGGTCCTCGACCACCGCGATTACGCGGCATGGGGCATCGAGGGCGAGATCGGCGCGCAGGTGCCGGTCAACCTGCCCGACAAGCATTCGCTGCGGCTCGACATTGGCGTCTATCATTTCGAGGATCCGCATGGCGACGACGGCAGCGTCACGGGCGCCAAGGCCGGCTTCGAGTATACGATCGGCGATGTTTTCGGCAGCAACACGGAACTGGTCTTCGCCGGCGAGGTCCGCAACGACAATCGCGACGACACCAAGTTCGCCGGCAGTGTGCGGCTGAACATCCCGTTCAATCCCGGCAGCGGCTCGGACCACGCCGCCAATGGGGCCGACAGCGGGCCGGAGCCGGTCTATCCGGTCAGCGAAGGCCTGCGCAAGCGCGTCAACGAGCGCGTGCGTGGCGATATCGGCGTCCGCGTCCAGTCGCAGACGCTGACCGGCGGCTCGACGACGCGTGTCGCCATCAACGCCGCCACCAATGCCGCCTTCGGCAAGTTCTACTACGCCGATGGCGGCCTCGCCGGTGCCGGCACGCTGGCCGACCCGACGACGCTGGACGACGCCGTGACCAAGTCGGGTGCGAACGGTTTTGTCGTGGCACTCGGCGGCAACGGCAATCTGACGACTGGCGGGGTGACGCTTGCCAATGGACAGACCGTCATCGGCGGCGGCGAAAGCGTCACCGCAAGGCTTTTCGGCGGCGGCACCAGCACCTTCAACCTGGGCGGCAGCGACGGCACGATCCAGGGCACCAACGTCGCCAACCCCGTCTTTACGCTCGGCAACGGCAACACGCTCAGCGGTATCATCATCACCGGCGGCGGCGACGGCATCTTCGGCAACAACATCACCGGCGCGACGCTGACCAATGTGACGGTCACCGGTGCGGGCGGCAACGGCGCCGACTTCACGGGCAGTTCGACCGGCATCACCGACTCCAACTTCACCGCCACCGGCAACGGCCTCGACGGCCTGCACATCGACGGCGACGGCACCTACAATTTCACCGGCACGACGCTGCTGCAGGGCAATCTCGACGACGGTCTCGATATCACCGGCAAGGGCACCTACACCTTCGCCACCGTCAATGCGCAGGACAATACCGACCGCGGCATCACCGTGCAGGGCACGTCGACCGGAGGCACGTTCACCACCACCGGCGGCACCGTGTCAGGCAATGGCGGCACCGCCGTCTTCATCGATCCGATCACCGCCCATGTGGTGCTGGACTCGATCAGCCAGAGCGGCGGCACGTCGGGTGTCGTGCTGGAGAATGTCGCGGGCAACTTCACCGTCAACGGTGCGACGACGATCTCCAACACGACCGGACCGGCGATCGCCATTTCGGATTCGCCGGCGACGATCCGCTTCGGCGACATCAGCATCACCAACCCCGGCGCCGACGGCATCTCGTTTGCCGGCGTCAATGCGGCGGTGGTCGCCGGCAACATCGTCATCTCCGGACTGGGTGTCGGCACCGGCCTCGACTTCTCCGGATCCAAGACCAATTTCACCGCGCAGTCGCTCAGCATCACCGGCACCGGTGCTGCCGGCTCGATCGGCATCGATCTGACGTCGCCGAGCGTTGGCGGCGCGGTGATCATCATCACCGATGGCGGCGTCATCACCAATGTCGATACCGGCGTGCGGCTGGGCATTGCCGGCACGCCGGGCGCCACGGCCAACGCCGAATTTACCTTCGGCGGCAATTCCAGCTCCATCTCCGGCATCACCGCCTCGCTCGATGCGCGCGGGCTCAATGAGGGCAGCGGCCACTACGCTTTCGGCACGACCGCGTTTACCGGCCCGCAACTTTACGATCTGCGCAATTACATCTTCGTTGCGGCCGGGGCTTCGGGCGGCGGCACGTCGATCACCGACCTCGCCTCGATCGAATATGCCGACAGCATTACCGCCAGCGACGCCATCATTGTCCTGGTCAACCGCGGGACAATCGACGACGCCACCGGCTTCTCGCTGAGCGACGGACAGGAACTGGCCTCGTTCGGCAACGACCGCGCGTTCTCGCTCGGCGGGGTGCCGTTGAATGTCACCGGCACCAACATCCATCATGACGAATCCATATCGGATTCAGCGGGTGCGGCGACGCTGACCAGTTCCGGCGGCGGTAATGTCGTGACGCTGGGCAACGGCAACACGCTGCTCGATTTCAACGTTTCCGGGGGTTCCGGCTCGGCGATCTACGGCCTGGGCATCAACGGCCTGACCGTCCAGGGCGTGACGGCCAGCAATGTCGGGTCCGGCCTCTACCTCAATGGTGTGACCGGCACGGTCTCGGTCGACGACCTGACCGTCCAGACCGCATCTCAAACCGGCATCGTGCTTGTCGATTCGAACGCGACCGTCGATTTCACCGGCAACACCAAGATTACCAGTGCCGCCAGCGTCGGGCTGTTCGCCAACAATTTCGACGGCATCGCCACCTTCGACGATCTCGACATCAGTGGCGGCGGCAGGGGCGTGGCCATCTGGAGCGGCTCGAGCGGCACGCTGACTTTCGCGGCCGCGAGTTCCATCACCAACACGGGCGATGTAGCCTTCAACATCAACGGTGCGGTGCCCAACGTCACCTACAACGGCACGATCGACCAGGCCAATGCGGCCAACGCGGTCAGGATCATCGGCCAGACCGGCGGCACCGCCACCTTCGGCGGCAAGATCACCGCCAGCACGGGCTCGGCCAACGCGATCGACCTGTCCGCCAACACCGGCGGCACGGTGAAATTCACCGGCGGGCTGGACCTGACCACGACGACCGGTACCGGCTTCGATGCCACCGGGGGCGGCACGATCACAGTCGCGGCCGCGGGCACGGAGCAGATCACCACCGGCACCGGCCGGGCGATCAATCTCGACGGCATCACCATCGGCACCGGCGGCATGGCGTTCGACAGCATCACGACAGGCGTTGCGACGGCCACGGCGCTCAACTTCAATGCCGTCTCGGGCGGCCAGTTCCTGGGTGGCAATGTCACTGTCGGCGGCACCGCTGCCGGCATCAACGGCCTTGCAATCAACGCTTCGTCATCGACCTTCACCATCACCAATCTGGTGGCGACCAATGTCGCGGGCACCGATGTCAGCCTGACCAACAATACGGGCTCGATCACGATCCTCGGCGGCACCATCACCAATTCGGGCGCTGGCGACGGTGTCGTCGTTTCCGGCGGCAGCGCGACAGTCGGCGTAGCGGCCAACATCTCCAGCTCGGCAACCGCGCCAGGCGCGGCGGTCAAGGTCGACGGCACCACCGGCGGCTCGGTGACCTTCAGCGGTACGGTCACCTCGACCGGCACCGGCGATCTGTTCGATGTCGGATCGACGCTGACCCCGGCCGGCGGCGCCATCAGCTTCACTGGCCCGACCTTGTCGGCGACGGGTGGCGGCGGGGCGCTTGTCAGCAGCCTCGGCGGCACCGCGACGTTGAACGTGACCGCGCCGCTGTCGATCACCAATGCCACGGGCACCGGCCTGTCCGTCACCAATGTCGCCAGCACGGCATCGGCGAGCTTTGGCGAGGTCACCGTGACGACGCCTGGCGGCACCGGCATCTTCATTGCCGACAATGGCACGGTCACCTTCGGCACAACCCAGGTTACGCTGGGAGCGGCAAGCACCGCCGGCATCGAGTTCCTCGACATCAACGAACATATCAGCTTCGGCACGACCACGATCGACGAGGTTGGCGCCAACCAGACCGGCATCGACTTCAGCGGTTCCTCGAGCGGTTCCTCGACAAGGGCCGATTTCGGCCTGACCACGATCACCGGCACCGGCAGCCTGACCTCGCGCGGCATCGACCTGTCGTCGACGACCGGCAACAAGACCATCACCTTCCTGCGCGGCTCCAGCATTTCCAATGTCGGCGTCGGCGTCGAATTGTCGTCGAGCGGCGCCACCGCGACCTCGGCCAACGCCAACTTCACCTTCGGCGACGGCACGTCCGCCGATGGGCTGCAGTCCTCCATCAGCGCCGCCGCCGGCGGCTACACCGTCAACACGATCGGGCTCGATCCGACGCTCGGCAATTATGATTTCGACGACGTCAACTTCACCGGCGCCGCCCATCTGGCCAGCGCGGTCGGTGGGACCATCATGATTTCCCAGGGCGGTGGCATCGTCCACGCCAACACGGACGGGCTCAGCGCCGACGTGACCACCTACACGGTCGCCGAGGCCGATGCCATGACCGGCACGCTGAACTTCGCCTTTGTCGGCACCGTCGATCTCAGCGGCACCCCGTTCACGCTCGATTCCGGCCAGTCGATCATCGGCTTCGGCAACGGCGCCTCCATCCTCACCTCCGGTACCGTCCAGCCGGTCAATGTCCAGGGCAATCTCGGCGCTACTGGCGGCAACGTCACCGGCGATGAGGGCGTGGTCAAGAGCACGGGCAGCGATACCCTGCATCTGCTCGGCAACAACCAGGTGCGCGACACCGCTTTCGACTTCAGCGGCGGCAGCGGCTCGGTCTTCCTCGTCAACGGGAGCGCGGCTGGCTTCGTCAATACCGGCGGCATCTTCATCGAAGGCGTCACGGTCAGCAATGTCGCCGTGGGCCAGACAGCGTTCAAGGTCGTCGGCCTCGACACCAATTTGTCGATCACCAACAACAACATCAACGTCGCCGGCACGCTGCTCGACGCCAATGGCGGCAGCGGCGACATCACGGTCACGCGTGGCAGCTTGCCCAACAGCGGTCCGGCGGGCACGCTGACCGGCGGCGGCATCAACCTGCAGAACCTGACCGGCACGGTGACCATTGGCGACGGCACGCTGACCAACACCGGCGCGAACACGGCTTTCAATGTCGGCTCGACGACTGCCGGGAGCGGCGGCAGCGCGATCATCTCCTATGCCGGCACCATCAACAGCAACGGCACCGGCGCGGCTGTTTCGATCCAGAGCATGACTGGCGGCTCGGTGACGCTGTCGGGCAACCTGACTGATACCAACGCGGCCGCTGGCGGCAATATCGTCATTGCCGGCAACGACTCGGCCGCGATCACCTTCTCGGGCACCAGCAAGGTGATCAGCTCGGGCGCGACGGACGCCGTCAGCCTGGGTCTCGTTGGCAATTTCCCCGCAGGCACACCGGCCCCCAACACCAATTCCGCGATCAATTTCACCAATGGCGGTCTCGACATAACGACGACGACCGGCACCGGCTTCATCGCCTTCGGAGATTTTACCACCGGCGCCGTTACGGTCACCGGCACGGGCAACGAGATCAATTCCGGCGCCGACGGTCTTATCTTGTTCGGCGCCAATGTCGGCGCCGGCGGCGTTGCCTTCGACAGCGTCTCGGCCGTATCCACGAGTACCGGCGCTGGTGTGCTGCTTGGAGGTATCAATCTCGGCGGCGACGTCAACATTGGCGGCCTGAGGGATACCGGCTACATCGGCGCTTCATTGATCGGCCTGAGCGGCGCCGGCGTGGTCAATTTCACCGGCAAGACCGATCTCGACGTCAGCTACAGAGGGTTCGATATTGGTGGGCCGCTGGTCGGCACCATAAACATCGCCAATGTCGCCGGATCCACCCTGAACATCGATGGCGCCGAGATCGGTATCGCATTGACGACCTCGAGCGGGACCGTCAACGTTGGCGGGAATGGCGGCAGCGCCAGCATCGGCGCGACGACAAGCACCACTGGTTCAGCGATCACGCTCGCCGGCGGCAATGATCTTGTCCACGCCACACTGAACTACACCGGCTCGATCAACGTCAGCGCGGGTAGCGTCTTGCAAGTCGGCGGCGGCGACTGGAGCGAGCTCAACATGAGCGGTTCGGTCGTTTCGACCTCGGCAGTAGCACTGCCGGGGACAGCGGTCTTCACCTTCAGCGGCAACGCCGAGGGCGTGTACAATATTTCGAGCACGATCAATCATACCGGGAGCGCCGTCGGCGTCTTGTTTGACGGATCGTCCGAGGGAACGGCCACCTTCTCCGGCACCTCGAAGATATTCGACACCAGCAGCGGCGCCAACGGCGCCATCGTCAAGCTCCCCAGCATCGGCCCGACCCAGGGCACGGGCTCGCTCGCCTTTACCGGCGGCAACCTCAAGATCACCACCGCCAGCGGCGCCGGCTTCAGCGCCAGCACCTTCGGCGCCGGCACGATCAGCGTCAGCGGCACCGGCAACACCATCACCACCGGCACGGGAACCGCGCTGAAGCTTGGCGATGCGACGGCGGTCGTGGCCGGGGCGACAGGCGCGACGGTCGGCGCGGACGGCATCAAGTTCGACACGATTTCGACCAATGGCGCGGCGACCGGCATATCACTCAACAATGTCAGCGGCGGCGCCATCGATCTCGGGGCGGTCGACCTGCAGGGCATCACTGGCACCGGCGTCCAGGTTTCCGGCACGCTCGGCTCGACGCTGGATTTCCACAGCCTGAACATCGGGATCGCGGCAAGCGCCACCAACGCCGTCGGCCTCGACCTCAATGGCGCGGCGCTCGGCACGAGCACCATCACGGCCGACGATTTCGATGTCGACGGCGGCAACTCCACCGGTTCGCTCGGCATCGACATGGCCGGCACGACGACAACCGGCACCGGCAAGATCCAGCTCGGTGACCTCCTCAACAACAATCCTGGCCCTGCTGGTCAGACGTCGACCATCACCAAGGTCGCCCAGGGCGTCCAGTTCTCCAGCGCCACCAACGCCAGGCTGGTGTTCGGCGACGGCGGCAGCCCGGCCGAATCGAAGATCGAGACCTTCGGCAACGGCCAGGTCATCCACGCCACCGACACGCTGCCGACATCGGGCGACTACAATTTCAACGACGTCAACTTCAGCGGCGACACGTCGAACCTGTCTTCGTACAAGGTCTACTAT
>NZ_RZRA01000006.1:0-25754 GCF_003998945.1 Mesorhizobium sp. M7A.F.Ca.CA.003.01.2.1
CGTCATTACTGAAGGAACGACGGCGGCTGCGGCAATCAAATCTGGCTATCCATTGAAGGTTATTGGCGATCCCTTATTCTACGCCCCGGGCGCTGTCACAATCGAGCGTGGCGATAAGGAGTTTATCGACAAGGTCGCTGCCGCGGTCAAGAAGATGAAGGATGACGGCACTCTTGCTAAACTCTCGGTCAAGTGGTTCGGGGGGGATTTCAGCGTCGATAAATAACATGACACAATCGTGGGCGTCCCCTTCCCGGGGGCGCCTCTTCTTAGGAAGAAAATGCTTATGCTTTACCACGATACAGTTGAATCTGAGGTGCTCGTCCACAAGCCATGGTTTATCGGCTGCATATTTGCAATTGTGCTCGCGGTTTTTCTTATCTTCAACGTAGCGGGCACCACGATGGGCGAACTCCTACGGCCCGTGATTGGCGATCACGCACAAGTGAAGTTTTACAGTCGCATTGCGATCGCTTTTGTAATTGCCGCAATGTTCTGCCTCAACCTCGTGCTGATTGGTTTTGTCCCGCTCAAAATCCAAATCGGGATCGTATGGTTTGAGTTGGTGCTACTGTTCCTTTCGCTCTTCGCGGCATTTGACTTAAGCATGCCATTTATTTGGGCAAACCTGCCATTTCTAATTACGCAGGGGGTAGTTACTACAGTTTACGTATCAGCGATGTCACTGCTATTTGCGTCGGCTATCGCAATAATCGGCGCGATTGCGAAACTGTCAAGCAACGGCATGGCTTACGCGATAGTCAGCTTCTACACTTCATGCTTCCGGGGTCTGCCGCTTCTCATGCAGGTTTATCTGATCTACATGGGCTTGCCCCAGGTAGGTTACGTTATTAATGCCGTGCCTGCAGGCGTGTTGGCGCTTTCGCTATGCAGTGGTGCCTACATGACGGAGATCTTCCGTTCGGGCATAGCCAGCATCGATCGCGGCCAGTGGGAGGCATCCCGGTCATTAGGTTTCGGCTTTGCGCTCACAATGCGCAGAATCATTCTGCCGCAAGCGCTTCCGGTTATCATTCCCCCGATGGGAAACACGTTCATCTCAATGCTCAAAGACAGCTCTCTCGTTTCGGTTCTTGGCGTTTGGGAGCTGACGTATCTAGCTCACTCACTCGGCCAGCCAACCTTCCATACTATGGAGATGCTAGTAACAGCGGCAATGATTTATTGGATTTTATCCGCCTGCCTGGAACTGGTCCAATCCCGGATCGAGGACCATTTTGCCAGAAGTAAGAAGCGATGATCGTGAATTCATTGGTCAAGCTAAAAAAGACGTCTAAGTTGGTTCGGCCATTTTCAAGGCACTTACAGATGCGCCAATGAACAAGAGAGATGCAATATTGAGCGACGAAGTCATCGAAGCTAAGAATGTATCCAAATGGTATGGTGCCTTCAGAGCACTAACTGACATCAACCTAACCGTCCGCAAGGGCGAACGTATCGTCATCTGTGGGCCCTCAGGCTCGGGAAAGTCGACGCTGATCCGTTGCGTCAATCGGCTCGAAGCGCACCAGGATGGCGAGATTACCGTCACTGGGATTAGGTTACATAACAAAATGCGCAACGTAGCTGAAGTTCGCAAAAGCGTCGGCATGGTTTTTCAGCACTTTAATCTTTTCCCGCACATGACCGTGCTGATGAACTGTATGGCGGCGCCGATGTGGATAAAGGGCGTTCCAGAGGGTGAGGCTAGAAAGATCGCGCTTAAATTCCTAGAGCGCGTGCGCATTCCCGAACAGGCGAACAAATATCCGGCTCAGCTCTCCGGGGGACAGCAGCAGCGCGTCGCAATTGCCCGGTCCCTCTGTATGGAGCCTGCAGTCATGCTCTTCGATGAGCCGACCTCCTCGCTCGATCCAGAGATGGTCGCTGAAGTGCTCGAGACTGTGACCGGACTCGCACGCGACGGCATGACCATGGTATGCGTCACCCACGAGATGGGCTTTGCGCGCGCCGTGGCCGATCGAGTAATCTTCATGGATCGAGGTGAGATCGTCGAAGAGGGTACACCGCACGACTTCTTCAGAAACCCGCAGCACGAAAGAACGAAATTGTTTCTCAGCCAGATCTTGTCGCATTGAGGGAGCCATCCTTCAACGAGGCCGTTCGACCGAGTTACTGTGTATCGAATGCGTTGCCTCAGGCCAGCGAGACAACATGTGCGGATATTGTATTCGTACGTATTGGCTGACATACATCAGAGCGTTCTCGGCAAGCGCCTCGTTCCCGGAAGCGCGAGAGTAGGATCCCGCTGAGCTTGTGCGCAGCCCACCGTGCCAGTTCGCGTCCAGGCGCGCTGAGGATTGGCTCGCCACACATGATCAGGTTGCAAGAGTGCGGCCTCAACCCTCTGCCCGCAACCGACCACAATCTGCAGACGTCGTCCTCTGGCAGATTCCCGACCATCTTTGGGTGAACCAAACGGATCAACACATGTTAAAGAACATAACCTTCGACCGCCACAGCTCCGACAAGCTTAAGAGTGAGGTCACGATCGACATTGATAAATGGGGGGTTCCTCATATCAAGGCTCAGAACTTGCACGACCTATTTTTCGCGCAGGGTTGGAATGCAGCTCGAGACCGCCTCTGGCAAATTGATATTGCGCGCAAACGAGGTCTCGGTCTCCTGTCACGAGACTTTGGCCCCGGATATTTGGAGCAGGATCGGGCGGCGCGTCTCTTTTTATTTCGCGGAGCCATGAGTGCAGAATGGCAGGCGTACGGCCCGGATTCCGAAGAGATATGCTCAGCGTTTGCCGAGGGGATCAATTCCTACGTAGACAGTTGCCATGACGGTTTGATTGCCTTGCCACCCGAGTTTGGCCTCCTCGGTCACACTCCCGACTATTGGAAACCCGAAGACGTCGTTCGCGTGCGAACGCACTCACTAACCCGAAATGCGATTTCGGAGCTTCTGCGCTGCAGGGTGATGGCATTGGCAGGTGTGGAACGAGGTACCCGCCTCGACAGGTTGAGACAAGAATTGTCACCTCCGATAGCGCCACGACCAGCGGAGGGCCTTGACCTCGCCTTTATGACAGATCGAGTACTGCAGGATTTTCGCTTGGCAATCTGTCCCGTCTCATTCTCGAGGGAAAGACTTGCAGCAAGTCTTCAGGAAGCTGACCGTTGGACCCGCGTAACACCGAGTGATGAGATCATGCAGACGGTGTTCCAAGAGGGCTCAAACAACTGGGCCATATCCGCAACAAAAACCACAACGGAGCGACCAATCCTTGCTCTAGACCCGCATCGCAAGCACGTCCTTCCGTCCATCAGGTATCTTGTACACCTGAGTATGCCCGGGCTCGATGTAATTGGCGCTGGAGAGCCTATGATCCCAGGAATCTCCATGGGTCACAACGGGACAGCCGCCTTTGGTCTGACTATTTTCGGCGCTGACCAAGAAGATATTTATGTTTACGAAACCAAGAGTGAGGGAAATAAATACTTATATAAAGGGGCCTGGGAGCAGGTGAAGACTATACACGAGAAAATTCCAGTTCGCGCCCACACCGACCAGGAGGTAAAGCTTCAGTTCACACGCCATGGACCCATTTTAAACCAAAATGCTGAAAAAGACCGCGCCTTCGCACTGAGAACCGTATGGATGGATCCCGGCATGGCACCTTACATGGCCAGCTTGGCCGTAATGCGCTCTAAGACATTTTCAGAATACACCTCCAGTCTAGCAAACTGGGGTTGTCCTTCAGTTAATCACATCTATGCGGACACGTCGAATGTAATTGCGTGGAAACCGTCAGGTGCGGCTCCGGTCCGAAGAAATTGGGACGGCCTGCTTCCGGTTCCAGGAGACGGTCGGTTCGAATGGGAAGGGTATTTGTCACCGGACGATGGGCCGTTCGAGATGAACCCCGCCAAAGGTTTTGTCGCCACTGCCAACGCAATGAATGTTCCGGAGGAATGGAGTAGATCGCATCCTGCTTTTGGCTACGAGTGGTCTGACAGCAGCAGACATGATACCCTTCATACAACTCTCTCACGATCAGAGAAGATCTCGTTGCGGGACTGCATGTCGCTGCAATGTTCGGTGTATTCGCCGATAGCAGTTCGTATTCTTGCGAAACTAGACACTCTTCTCGGTTCGGTTGCAAACATGCCTGCGTTGCACTTATTTTCTAACTGGGACCGGCATTTGGATGCGAGTTCGCCAGCCGCCGCGTTCTTTGAGATTTGGCTTAGCAAACACCTTGGCCCGACAGTAGCTCGCTTAGAAAGCGCTGACGATGAAGTGTTGGCACTGCTCGTGCCTTTACAGCCTTCGGCCATAGCCTCTTGGCTCGAACAGGCAGAGCCTAGTGAAAAGTTGAAGCATTCCATAATGGAATCCCTAACTTCTGCCTGGAGTGAATGCATATGTCGATTTGGCGACGATTCTGCCTCATGGGCATGGGGCAGTATACATAAGCTTGATTTGCGCCACCCTCTGCAGGCACTGACGTCTGAACAATGGTCGTTGGGCGCCATAGCCCTCGGCGGAAGTAGCTCAACGCTCAATTTTTCGAGTTACCGAAGCGGCCAATTCTCTGTTTCAGAAGGACCGTCAGTGCGGATAATCATGGACGTTGGGTCATGGGATGACAGTCTCTTTATTAACAATCCAGGTCAGTCGGGTGTTCCGATCTCAAGTCATTATCGTGACCTCAATCACGATTGGCAACGGGGCGAATACAAGCCCTTGTTATATTCAGAGGAGTCCATACGGAGGGAGCTCGAACATAGGGTCGTCCTGTCTCCCGCTGACTGTTGAGGATGCGACAGTATAGGCCGCTTACCATTGTAGCAGGAACATATCGGTCGAACTCACCTGGCGGCAAGGTGAGGATCGACACTTTAGCGCCCGCCGGCCGACTTTGATATTGACAGCGGAACGCCCGGCCGGAATCTGGATGCGCTTGTGGGGCAATGATCCCGCTGGTGTGCGGCGACCACCCCTGATCGTCACGAGCAGGGCCGTCGCGGCCTCCAATAATGTTGCAGGAGACTTAGAAGCGGGATGTCCCGCATTGGCAATTGCTCTGCCTTGGGGCCATAGGGAAGAGGGGTAAGGTGCTGGCCCGACCACCGGAGAGCGCGTCTGTTACTACAAGGCTCGATCGCGGCCGCATCACGGCCCTCGGCGGCTGCCGATAACGCGCGCTTCGGGCGCTACCAGTACGCATTGGCGATAATCGCATCTGCTGTAGGAGAGCACTTGATTCGAGACTGACAGTGCGACGGTCAACAGGGTTCGCTATCATTGTCGAGCCGAGTTCAAGAATGGACACATACCTCAGGGAGGACCTTTCAGGGGGCAGACCATTGTCTGTCTCCTCATCCGAGAAACAAGCTAACCTCGCAGAGAGTGGCATCAGGGCAACACGTCATTGTCCTTCGATGCGACTGAATATCGACGACTTCAACGCGGCTTGCCGCCTTCGCGTATAGCCGCAGGACCTTGAATGCCGGGAACCAGCCGAGAAATGTTGGCGGTGGGTGAGCGCCTTTCATTTTTCAAGTCCGCTACATTCTGTCTGTCATATACCCGAAGGCGGCGATGCTTGTTGCCCGCCCGATGTGGTTAGCAGTTGACGTGCCTTCTTATGTATCTTCATTCAGCCTGCGGTGGCACGCTGGCCGTTTCGTTGAATGGCGGGGGAAAAAAGGCGTTGATGACTCAGGCTTGCGTGGAGCACTCGTGGGGCGCTCGATTGACAATGTTATTCGTGGAGAATGCTTTCCTTTGTGGAGGAGGATGATTCTCTCGTCCAGTTCCTTGTCGGCCTCGGTAAGGCGATGATTCAGGCGAAGGTAGTCGGTCCAGGTCGGCGTACGGAATGTCTCCGTCCATAGCACAGGCTCCTGAAGGTTGCGCTGGAGAGTCCAGTGCCGAGCACCAACGCGACTCTGTACATGCCGGCACCCGCGCATGGCGAGGAATTCTTCTAGATTTTCCACGAGTATGAGGTACTCGACTTTGACCACGATGGGGCCGCTTCTCGGCTTGAGACTGAGGGCGACTGCCGGCGCGTCGAATTCCTCCAAAGGGTCGGGCTCGGCCTCGCGACCCTCGCGAAGGGGAAACAGGACGCCGCTCGCAATGGAAGAGGCAGTGCCAGAAAAAGGGAGCACGCCGCACAGGCGACGCATGCCAGCGTCATTAGTTGCTCTTCTGACAAGCTCCGTCTTAATAGGCTGTTGGCGACGCCAGCCATGACGGCGCCTGTGCCGAAGCCGGCGATGATGGTGCCATAGGCGAGCGGTCCTTCGCCCAGCTGATCGCGGACAACCAATGGCAGCAGTGCGAGTATGGCGATGCCCGACAGGCCAAAGAAGGTTCCGCGGGCGATCGCCGTCTTGATTTCCGATGACATCGCTGTGAAGCGCAGCCTGTCATAGATGGCCGTCCTCATTGACTCACGTGGGAGAAGTGAGGAGCGAACCTTCCATTTGCATCGCCATATGGTGACCAAAGGGATCATATAGGTGAGTGTAAACATAGCGAAAGCCGTCATAAGTCCGAACGACGCAATCATGATGCCGCGAGCGCCGGTCCCACGGTCCGTGCAGTGTTGAAGCCAATGGAGAGGAGGGTGACGGCAGCGGGAACTTCGCGTCGGTCCACAATATCGCCAACAGAAGCCTGCCAGGCGGTATCGTTGAGCGCGGCACCACTTGCGATCAAGAAGCTGAAGCCGAAGATCATCCACGGGGCGATAAAGCCCAGCACCACTGAAGCCGTAGCATCGCGGATGCTATTACCATTAGGCATCGGCCGGCGAACATGACTCTTCGACGGCTGAAGTTGTCGGCGAGAACCCCTAGCGAAAATGGACAAAATGAAAGCGGGCAGGTTAGACGAAGCCTGCTCGAGCGCAACCATCAGATCGGAGGTCGGAACCGTTGCCATTAGCCAGCTGATAGCAACGGTCTGCATCAGCCAGCCAAGGGAAGAGACTTGAGAGGCTAAACCAGATTGAGCGAAATGTCGTATTCCTGAGCGGCGCAAACGTCTTCGGCGAAACTACATCCGCATCTGCGCCCGCCGCTTTGCTCATTGCTCCGACCGATTCGGTTCCGCCAAGCTTAACCACTTCGCGCGACACGATCCTCTTACACGTCGGATGCGCCAAATGCAGTCTTTGTATTAGTGTCATCTGGTAGCGAGATGCGGAGGTGGCGGCGGAGAGCCGTCGCTGGTGTCGCAGCGGCCTTACATCAGTGCAAACATGCTGTTGCGTGGCGCCGGCACAGTTCCCCCGGCGTCGGCGGCTTCGCCGGCAAGAATGCGAAGGCGCGCCGACTCGCTGCCAAGCTCAAGGTCGTCAGCATGGTTCTTCTGGCCGAGGCTGACGAGCTTGCCGAGCAACTCGGCGCCTTTGTCGGCGATCCTCTGGCGAGAACAAAGCTGTCGGAGACCAGCGTTGCCTGCATTGAGCGGCCGATGAAGGCACTATGCGCATCTCGCTGCGAGATGCAGCCGATATAAAAACAGCATTTGACGCTAGCCGCCAGGAAAGGGGATTGTCACCCCGCATGAGCCGGCGAAGCTTTTGTTCAATTTCGAACATGGACGCGATCGCGCGTTTTGCGCAACCAAACCACGACACACTGATTGAGGTGAGATATGGCGACGACACGCTCCGCAATTCCTCTGACTGGTGTACCGTTTCCGATATCAGAGTATGAGCGCCGGCAAAACAATGTGCTGGATGCGGTTGCTACGGCAGGCTTGGACGCAATCGTAGTAACGGCGCACGGCCACTTGAAGTATCTCAGCGGCTACGATGGGAGCGGTGGATATTTCGCGCCTTTCCCTCTTATTCTGATGCCGGGTCGGGTCCCGATATTTGTTGTCCGAGAATATGACGAGCAGGCAGTACGTTCATATAGCTGCATCGAGGAAATTGAAACCTATACACATCAGCCTGATTTTGGCAGGGTCTGCGCCGATGTA
Organism: Mesorhizobium sp. M7A.F.Ca.CA.003.01.2.1; assembly: GCF_003998945.1. Taxonomy (NCBI): domain Bacteria; kingdom Pseudomonadati; phylum Pseudomonadota; class Alphaproteobacteria; order Hyphomicrobiales; family Phyllobacteriaceae; genus Mesorhizobium; species Mesorhizobium sp. M7A.F.Ca.CA.003.01.2.1. The sequence continues at coordinate 7,978 of NZ_RZRA01000006.1, forward strand.
TTGCGTCGACTCGGACTGGACAATAAGCGAGTCGGTTTCGAGCTTGGCTGCTGGAATCTCGCGCCCGCCGACGTGCGCGCAGTCCAAGACCAGCTCCCGGATCTGAAGATTACTGACGTCACCCGACTGGTCTCGTCAGTGTCAGCAGTGAAAGGAGAACTTGAGTTGGCGTGTATGCGCGATGCTGTTCGACTCACTGACGTGGCAATTCGAACCTTTCAGCAATCGCTTCGTCCCGGCATTACGGAGATCGAAATGGCAGCGGCCCTAGCTGCGGCGGTAACAAACGACCCCAGCAACGCCGCTGGGGATATCGGGCTTGCGCCGGGTACCATTTTGTTTGGAGAGCGAGTGAAGTTGCCCCATGCGCCAGCGACCCATCATCCTCTCAGCAACAACGAACCTGCCTTTCTGGAGATAGGGGCTTCGAAACACGGGTATACAGTGGGAATGGTTCGATGCGCAGTCCTTGGCAAACATCCCGAAACCGAATCTTTGCACGGCTTGGCTGAAGAGGTCATTGCGGCCCTTGTCTCCTCGATTCGACCAGGTGCTACGCCGGCGGACGTTCACGCTGCTGGGGGCGAGGTGTTGAAGCGATCTGGACGCAAGGGCGTCTTCCGCCAACGAACAGGATACCAAACTGGCATCAATTGGACTGAGCGCGGCGACCTAAGCCTGGAGCCCGATGTAAATGAACCACTCCGAGCTGGCATGACCCTGCACATGCCAAACATTTTGTGCAGCGAAAGTGGCTACCTATTTGGTGCCGGCGCACACGTGCTCGTGACAGAGCGCGGCGCGGAACTCCTGAGCGAAATCCCGCCAACACTTTATCGGGCGTGATGCTAGGCGGCGTGGACAAATTTGAGCCAGTATCTGGCGGTGGCTAGGTAGACCATTCCGAGGAAGCTATTGGCCAATTGATCGTAGCGGGTGGCAATGGCCCGGTTGATTTTGAGGTGGCCGAACATGCGCTCGATTCGGTTCCGCTGCTTGTAGAGCGCCCGGTCATACTCGATCTTCACGCGGCGGTTTGATCGGCCGGGTATGACGGGTTTAATCTTCCGCTCGGCGAGATCGGCGCGAATGGTATCGGCATCGTAGCCCTTGTCCGCAAGGAAGGCGTCCGGTGCACGAGTCCCCCTTTTCCGCCCGCTGCCGAGACATGGGCGCGAACTGTGGTGCTGTCGATGCTGTAGTGGCCGCTGTCCGCCATGACCTCGGCGAGCATTACCGCCACGGTCTCCCAGACCCCGGCCTCGCTCCAGCGTCGGAACCGACGATAGATGGTGTTCCAACTGCCGTATTTGGGCGGGACATCCCGCCATGGAGCGCCGCAGCGGAGCCGCCAGAGAATGCCGTTGATGATCGAACGATTCTGCTTGGGAGGTCTACCTCGGCCGCGTTTGTCAGGGTCGATGGGCAGCAAGCCCTTGAGAACACGCCATTCTGCTTCGGTGAGATCGCCCCTGCTCAAACCTGCCTCCAAAAAGCAGCCTTGAATCAATCCTCTTGGGCTACGTCAATCGCATCGACGTCCGAAATTCCGTAAGGCGGATATACTATTCCGCCAAGGTGATGGACAGTTCGAGAGGGCTGTCGCTATCCGCGAAAAATCGGCTGCCATCCTCAAACTCGATCACCACCTCTCCATCGCGGTGGCGCATGACACGGCGAACAACCTTGCCAATCAGCATCGACGTAGCTCGTTCGCTCTCTTCTTCCAGTGTCATTCCCAATGCTAACAACCCGATCGCAGGAAAGCGACCCTGCTAACATCGAATTTGTCCACGCCGCCTAGGGTCTGCGGTTTGCGGATTGAGTGGCAAAGCGCATGCAGTCCTGGAAAGTAGGTCGTGGGAGGGGGAGGAGTGTCGCGATGGTGACAGCTCTTCCTACTCAGACCTTTGCCATTGGCCGTTGCCAGCAGAGCCAGAGTTTATGATTGCCAGCACTTCGCAGCTGGTCCTCTAAGGCCGAAGCTTATCCATTTGAGGGCAAACGGCTTGTTATCGGGTCGCAGTCGCCGGCGCCAACACCGAGGCCTGAACGCGGGGCTATCTCGGTTCTAGATGGTTACGATATCCAAACTGCATTTGACGAAAACACCGGTGGCATCGATCATTAATTACGCACCGGCGCCTGATCCAAATTACTCAAATGCGGGAACGTGCCTATGGTTGGCGTTGACAGGTTCAAGGAGATCGAGATCGAAGCGATGACTTGGCGCCGGTACCTGCACGAGAATCCGGAGCTTGACTATCGGGTGAATGACACAGCGGCATTTGTGGCGGAAAAGCTGGCTTCCTTCGGGATTAACCACATCGAGTGCAGGATAGCTGAAACCGGCGTGGTTGCGTTGATCCAAGGTCAACTCGGAGATGGGCCCACTATCGGGTTGCGGGCCGACATGGACGCTCTGCCTATACTCGAAGCTTCAGGCAAACCTTGGACGTCGAAAAGGTCCGGACAGATGCACGCGTGTGGTCACGACGGGCATACTGCAATGCTCCTTGGCGCCGCGAAATACCTCGCCGCGACCCGGAACTTCAAAGGGTCCGTTGCCCTGATCTTCCAACCTGCCGAGGAAGATGGCCGCGGCGGCCAAAGAATGGTCCAGGAGGGGATCATGGACCGTTTCGGGATATCTCAGGTCTTTGGCATGCACAATTGGCCAGGCATGGAGGTTGGTGCGTTCGGCATTTGCGAAGGTTCGATTTTTGCCGCGCTCGACGAGTTCGATATTGTGGTCAAAGGCAGAGGGGGTCACGCGGCCGCTCCCCATCTGACAATTGACCCCGTCGTTGTTGCAGCTCAGATCATTTTAGGCTTGCAGACACTAGTCTCACGCAACACGGACCCCACCGAGTCCCTGGTGATCTCCGTCACAAAGCTGAACGCCGGACAAGCTTACAACATCATTCCCGAACGCGCGGAGATTGCCGGAACAGTCAGGACACTGTCACCGATTTTGCGCGACTTCGCTGAAAAACAGATTGAGGCGTGCGCGGAAAATATTGCACGCGCTTCCGGGGCGAAGGTCGAGTTTCAGCATCGCCGCCTGGAGCCCCTCACTGTCAATCATCCCGATCAAACGCGTCGGGCAACAGAGGTGGCGCGTGCTCTGGTCGGCCATTCATCGGTGAACCCCAAAGTCAAACCTAGTTTGGGGTCAGAGGACTTCGCGTACATGCTAGAGGCGCGGCCGGGGGCATGTATACTGCTTGGAAATGGATCGACTGCTGCTCTCCATAATCCAACCTACGACTTTAACGATGAAGCACTGCCATACGGCATTGGATACTGGGTCAACTTGGCCGAGGCTGCTCTAGCACCATGACATTGTCCAAGCAAAACAACCTTGGCTAATCAAGGCTGAGATCACAAGAAGAGGGTAACGACATGAAATACGAAATAAATCGCCGACGATTGCTGCAGGCGACATCGACCGCCATGGCGGCTGGCGCTCTGTCTTCAATTGCGGGCCGCGTTGCGGCCCAAACACCCAACCAGATCAACGTAGTGCTAGGCGGCGGCGATTGGGGAAAGGCTAACATTGAGGCTTACGCTAAGCCATTTGAAGCTGAGACCGGTATCAAGGTCAACCCAATCACCGACGACATGGGTATGGGACAGGTCGAGTTGATGGTAAAATCGGGCAATGTCACGGTAGATGTCGGGGCGCTTACGCAAGGGTCCGGCTTGGTCGCAGCTAAGAAAGGAATTCTTGAAGAAATTGATTACTCCTTGTTCAGGAAAGAAGAGCTAGACGGAATTTATGAATTTGCCAAGCAACCGTTTGGCGTGGCAAATTTGATTTACTCATATAATATGGTATATAGCACAGACGTATTCCCAGCTGATAAACCCCGGCCGACAAACTGGGCTGAATTCTGGGATGCTGATAAGTTTCCCGGCGTTCGCACCTTGGTGTCCGGCCAGTTTGGTTCAGAAGGACCCTGGGAAGAGGCCCTGTTAGCGGACGGTGTATCTCCCGATAAGCTCTACCCGATGGATATCGACCGGGTGTTTGCCAGTTTGGACAAAATAAAGCCGCACATCCGTAAGTGGTGGAGCAGCGGATCAGAGATTCAACAGATGTTGCATGATAAGGTCGTTGACATCGCTCAATCGTATGACGGAAGAGCTCTACTGTTGATCGATCAGGGCGCCGCGACGGAGATCAATCGAAACCAGGCGAAGCTGCAGTGGGATTATTGGGTCATTCCAAAGGGTTCACCCAACGCGAAGGCTGCGCAGAAGTTTATCGAATTCGCCACTCGCGCGGAACGTCAGGCAGCATTTTGCCAATTGTTTCCTGAGGGACCAAGCAACGGCAATGCGTTCAAACTTCTTCCCGAGAAAGTTGCGCGCAAGCTCCCTACCCACCCAGATTACATCAAGAGCAGCGTTTCCATCAACGGCAAATGGTACAATGAGGTAGGCCCCAGCGGTGTTTCCAACACTGAGATGCTTATCCAGCGGTGGAATGAGTGGATCCTGCAGTAGGGTTGGTTGAAGTGCGAAAGTCCGGTCGGGGTAACTCCATACCGGGCTAAAGTCGAAACTGATGCTGAAAATGTGACGGGGAGCGGGGTAGCCCACTAGCCTCTCCGCTCACGGCATCGGGTACGACGGCAGAAGGTACGGCAAATGCCTGCTAATGCACGCCAGCGATGGTGGAGGAGCCACAGTGAACATGCACGCAATGAATACCGCCCCCCGTTCGGAAGTTGACGCTGCAGATGTGAACCAATCGGTGCCACAAATTCAGTTCAGCAGTGTTACCAAGATGTACGGGAGTGTTCCGGCGGTCAGGGATCTGTCGCTGACCGTGCGTCGCGGCGAGTTCTTGACGATTCTCGGCCCGAGCGGCTCGGGTAAGACCACTACCCTGATGCTCTTGGCCGGCTTTGAGGCCCCGAGTTCGGGTGATATTATGATCGCCGGCCATTCAGTGGCTTCGGTCCCGTCCTACCGGCGCGATCAAGGAATTGTGTTCCAGAGCTATGCGCTGTTCCCGCATCTCACAGTGGCTCGAAACCTGGAATTCCCTCTCGAAATGCGGGGCATGGCTCCCGATCAGAGGAAGGTTCGGGTAGCCCGTATGCTTGAGCGCGTGCATCTAGGGGAATTCGGCGGTCGCATGCCATCCCAATTGAGTGGCGGTCAGCAGCAGCGCGTGGCGCTAGCCCGCGCGCTGATTGCCGATCCACCCTTCCTATTACTTGATGAACCGCTTGGCGCACTCGACCGTAACCTGCGTGAGCAGATGCAGATCGAGATGAAGAGCTTGCACAAGGAGTTCGGTATCACGACGGTGTGCGTTACGCATGACCAGGAGGAGGCGCTTACTCTGTCAGACCGGATTGTTGTAATGCGCGCAGGACGTGTCGAGCAAATCGATACACCAGAGGCCCTCTATGATCGGCCATCATCGTGCTTTGTCGCTAAATTTCTGGGTGAGGCGAACATTCTCGAGGATGCCTTGTTGCTGGCCAGAGGGGGCAACGCGCCGCAAATCGGCACCGTTGCGATGATAAGGCCAGAGCGCATCAGTGTACTTCCGAAGACTGCGGAGTGGGCTCAAACGGACCAGCGGCAATATGTTGCCGGTGCGGTCGACGATATGATTTTTGCCGGCCCTCTGCGAAAATACCATGTTCGCGTTGGCAACAATGTTCTCATCGTCCGGGAACATGTCGCGGCAGACCAACCTGTTTTCCAGCCAGGCGAGGAGGTTTGCCTCACGTGGCTGCGGTCAGACATTCGCTTCGTTTCGCCATAAGCGATTGATAAGGGATATCCATGAAGCTTTTGCGCAGAATGGCCAAGGTGCCACTTGGGTTAACCGCGCCCGCGTTCGCGCTTTTGCTTGTGGTTTTCGGTGCCCCTATAACCTTGCTTTTCCTAAGCAGTGTCAATGCCCCCGATTTCTCGTTCCAATACTACGGAGCGTTTTTCGCCCAGCCAGCTAATGTGCGGGTGCTCTTTCAAACGATAGAAATAAGTCTGGTCGCAACTGCCATCTGCTTAATCGTAGGCTATCCAACCGCGTATCTGATCGTCACGGCATCCAAGACTCTGCGCATGACGCTCATCGCTCTCGTGATCATCCCCTATTTGACCAGTGGGCTGGCGCGTACCTACGCATGGATTGTTATTCTTGGGGATCGCGGGGTCATCAACAACATCTTGCTGGACGTCGGATTGATCGATCGACCTCTGCAACTCATCTATAACCGAACCGCGGTCTATATTGGCATGGTCCACATCATGCTGCCGATGATGATACTTCCCTTGGTTAGTGCGATGATGGGGATCGATCGGTCCTTGATGGCTGCTGCACGCAGTATGGGAGCGGGACCTTTCACCGCTTTCAGGCGTGTATTTCTCCCCCTTAGCATTCCAGGCGCACGGAGTGGCTCGCTCCTAGTTTTTGTGTTCTGCCTAGGATTCTATATCACGCCGGCGGCACTTGGGGGATTGCGCGATGCCATGCTTTCAACCTTCATTGCGGCCGAGGTGAATAGCTCGTTCGATATTCCGCGCATTGCCGCTGCGTCCTTCATCCTTCTCGGGTTTGCCATTGTGGTGCTTTCCATGGTCGGGCTTGACCTCTCCGGCAAACAAGAGCAAAGCCAAACTCGAGCTCCGAAGGGCTCGATGTCCCGACTACCCATTGTTCTTGTTATCAAACGAAACTTCAGCGAAATTCTGCGTCCCTATCGTGTCAAACGGTGGACGGGACGGCGCTACGTGCCTGGGGCGGAAAGGCGATGGCCTAAAGTCGTCGCGATCGTTTTTATCGTTTTGGTGATGGCCTTTCTTTTATTCCCAGGGATAATCGTTGTCATCATGTCGTTCAGTTCCGGGGCATTTTTGCAATTTCCGCCTTCGGGCCTGTCGCTTCAATGGTATCGCTCGTTTTTCGGCGATGCATCTTGGAGCGGAGCAGCTTGGACCAGCGTCGAGATTGGTGTCGAGGTAGCTGTTATTTCTACTCTATTGGGAACACTTGCTGCTTTCGGATTGAGCCGAATAAGCGCAAGACTTCGCGGCGTGCTGACAATGATCATAATCACGCCTATCACCTTTCCAGTTATCGTGGTCGGTATCGCGACTTATCTGGGTCTCATCCAGATTGGTCTAATCGGCACAAAGGGTGGTATCGCCCTCGCTCACAGTATCGGCGCTGTTGGAATTGTGGTGGTGATCGTTTCTGCGACGTTGGCCAACTTCGATCGGACGTTAGAGCAGGCGGCCAAGAGTATGCGTGCCGGACCACTGCAAACGTTTTTTCGCGTAACACTGCCGTTAATCAGGCCGGGAGTGATCGGCGGCGCCATGTTCGCATTCCTCCAGTCATTCGATGAAGCGGTCATAACGTCTTTGGTCGGCGGTCTGTCGGTGCGGACGTTGCCCTTGAAGATGCTGGAGAATATCCGCCACCAAATCGACCCGACGATTGCTGCAGTCGCTTCTCTTTTGATGCTTCTGCCTTTAATCTGGATGCTTGTCCTCTATGCCGTCTGGTGGCGTTCTCGACCGAGCATGCAGCGAACATTACAGGAAGCCGCTGCCTAACTGGCGTGGCAGATCCACTTCCTGATGATGCGTCCGACCTATTCCTACGGACTGGCGACAAGCATCTGTTCGGGGCTTCAACGGGCGGATAAAATGGCCACCTGGTCCAAAACGGAAACCAGTAAAGCTCTTGCAATTATCATCTGGCACATGCGGATCAAGGATTCGGACTATGTCTGGGATCGGCCGGCCTTGCTCGCCAGCAAGCTCAGACCTGCCGATCCTCTTGCTGCGCGCCAGGATGGAATTCGAGGTCAACGGCGCTGACCGGATCGCACAGATCCTTCGCCCGTCTGAACAACGAACAGCTAGCCAACGTCAACCGGCTGATCGCGCGATTTCTGAAATCGGCTACCCACCGCGACTTTGACCTTCCTCCTCCCTTAGTGCACCGGGATCAAGGTGACGAACCAAGGGACAGGTCAGCAGAGCGAGCCCTGGTCATCTGAAAACGCGATGGTGCCGTCTCGGACATTATATTGGCGAAGTGGTGACCGCGTGTGCATAGTTCCAGGCGAAAAAAATAGCCGTGTACAAGACCATATGCCCGGTCAAAGTCGCCAGATCACCCGCAATAGGTTAAGCAATGAACGAAGCACCACATCTTACGTTTGATCTCGATGCGCATGGCGTGAGCAGAGGACACCTCGTTGTGCCGGGAGGCGCCGACCATGAAGAGTTCTCGCTTCCGGTTTTTAGTCTTAATAAGGGCGATGGACCGCGCCTTCTTATCACCGGTGGGAATCATGGCAATGAAATGGAGGGGCCATTAGTCGCGCGGCGGCTTATCGAGTGGCTGCCACAAGCGCAAACCAGTGGTAGGATCATCGTGCTGCCAGTGCTTAATCCATTGGCAGTTCAAGCATGGAGCCGCAATACTCCGCTTGATGGTTTGAATCTGAACCGCGTGTTTCCGGGCCGTGCCGACGGGTCTGTTACGGAACGAATCGCGGATGCGGTTTCACGCGTATTGTTGCCAAATGCCGACATCGTTTTCGATCTGCACAGCTTCGGCCCAACGTGGGATTTTCCCCCGGCGGTCATCACGCATCCAATTGCTGATGCGGATCTCATGGCTAAGACGCTCGCAATGGCAGCGGCATTTAAGCTGCCCGTAACATTGCTCTGGCAACATGACGACACGGCTGGGATGTTCGACAGTTGGGCACATAGCCTAGGGAAGGTATTCGTTTGCGCGGAATTCGGCGGTGGTACGGTTAGCGCAGAAGCTCTAGCGATTTATGAAGCTGGAGTTCGCAACGCGCTCGTTATGCTTGGACTCGTCGAAGGAAAAGTCGAGGACGTGTCTTTCCGTAACAAAAGGTCCAGTCAGACCCTTGAGACGCTGATATCAGACGAGTTGAAATCGCCCGCGCAGGGTATCTTCGAACCTCGCTGCTCTGTGTTGGATGAAGTGAGGTCGGGAGATCTTATAGGTATCCTACACTCTATGGATTCTGTTTCCGCTCCGTCCATTGACATCCGAGCGCCTGGGCCATCAATCGTCCTAGCCATAGGATCGGGCGCGCATGTCGACCGCAATGAAGGGGTAGCCATCCTTGCGCGGCCGCTGCATAACTAGAGGTACAGATTAGCCGCGCCTTGGCCAGCTGTAGTAACTCCGGTATGAAGGCACTGGCCTCGACTGGAGCTTATAGGCCAGCTCCTCGGATCGATCAGCGGCTGATCCTGTCTTCCAAAATCATGCCAAAAAGATTGCTTGATCCTTGATCGCTTGGTTTATACTAACCATGGTTGAAAGTGGCGGTCCGAGATGGGAGCTGGCCGGACGGATTGATCGCCTAGCTTCTGTTATGGAAGCAGGGGCGACGATCCGGCGCACCGCGACCAAGAGGGGAGGCGGACGGTGCCGTCCCCGCTGACGCCCGTAAAACAACTTTATCGTATCTTAAAACGAGATGGGCACGTTCGGGGCTTTATATTGGCAAAACCGATTCCGAACGGGGCATAACTTAGGACAGAGCGCGCAAATCCGGCCGCAGCTCATAGCTTGGCCAAACTCGAGTATAATTCAGTGCAGATCAAAGACGTCATTCTCACGCCCGGCAACGGCGCCTTCTTTTATGACGATCAAGCTGCCATTAGGGCAGGGGTTGGCCAGGACGGTTTTGTTTACGTCGGCGAGCCATTGACGCCCGGCTTCCGTGATATCCGTGTTCCGGCAGCTTGCTTAAGCGTCGGGCTTGTCCTGGAAGACGATATGGTCGCCTGGGGCGATATGATGGGAGTGCAATACTCAGGGGCTGGCGGGCGTGACCCCCTGTTTGACGTCGGAGCCATCATGGATCTCACGTCACGTGTTGTTGTCCCGCGGCTCTTAAACATTGATGCGTCCAGCTTTTTGACAGCCTGCTCCAGTGTCTTCGATCTCCATACTGGGAAACGACTCCCACTATGCATCGAATATGGGGTCAGCCAAGCCCTTTTAAGCGCTGCTGCCCATGCTGCGCGTCGTACCATGGCGGAGGTGGTTTGTTCGGAATTTTGCCTATCCATGCCGCATCGTCGTGTCCCAATTTATTGCCAGAGCGGTGATGCGCGCGAAATCAATGTCGATAAAATGATCCTGAAGGGGGTGGATGTGATCCCGCATGGCCTCATCAACTCGCGTAGCAAATTCGGCGTTGGGGGAGAAACCTTTCTGGATTTCGTCAAATGGGTGGCGCACCGCGTCAAGCAAATCGGCCAACCAGACTATTCTCCGGTGCTGCATTTCGATGTGTACGGCTGGATCGGTATGGAGATCGGGCTCGACGTCCAGCGCATCGCCGACTTCATCAGTAAGGTTGCTGACGCGGTTCCGGAGTTCACGGTGAATATCGAATCGCCAGCCGACTTCGGGTCTACGCCGGCGCAGGTCGAAAATTACGGGCAGATCGTCGGCATTCTGAATGCGCGCGCGTCACGTGCGCGCATCGTTGTCGATGAACGCTGCAACACCTTAGAGGATGTGCGTCTGTTTGCGGAGGCTAAGGCGACCCATCTCGTGCAGATCAAGACGCCGGACGTGGGCTCGATCGCCGACAGCGCCCGTGCGGTGCTTCTGTGCAAAGAGAACAACGTGGACGCCTATGTGGGAGGCAGCTGCAGCGAGACGGATCTCTCCGCGCGAGCGACGGTTCACATTTCGGTGGCAACACAGGCGGACATGATGCTCGCGAAGCCTGGCATGGGCATCGACGAAGGTCTTTCCATTGTAGGCAACGAACAAAATCGGTTGCTCGCCATGCTTGATCGGCGTCGGGCACAAAACCTGAAAGCCGCGTAGGAAGCGCCCTGATGCTAAACAGTCTCAAGGACATCACGGTTGTGGCGGTCGAACAGGCCGTTGCAGCTCCCTACGCATCGTCTCGCCTTGCTGACGCAGGCGCCCGGGTGATCAAGGTCGAAAGGCCCGAAGGGGACTTTGCCCGAAACTACGACAAGCTGGTGCGGGGGCAGAGCGCGTACTTCGTCTGGCTCAACCGGGGTAAGGAGTCGGTCTGTCTAGACCTGAGGTTGGAGGCGGATCGCGCCGTCCTCGACACGCTCATTGCCAGTGCTGATGTCTTCATCCAGAATCTAAAGCCGGGCAGCATAGAAAAACTGGGGTTCGCGTCCGCTGATCTGCGTCGACGATATCCGCGGCTGATCACCTGCGACATTTCTGGTTTCGGGGAGTCAGGGCCGTATTCCCATTTGAAGGCCTACGATCTGATCGTCCAGGCCGAAACAGGTCTATGCGCTATCACCGGCAACCAACAGGGGCCTGCGCGTGTAGGGGTCTCGGTTTGCGATATCTCGGCGGGCATGACAGCGCACAGCGCCATTCTTCAGGCACTGTACCACCGCGAGGTCACCGGCGAAGGGACCAGCATCCAGGTGTCACTGTTTGATGCCGTCGCCGACTGGATGAACGTGCCGGTTTTGCAAAATGATTACAGCGGCTACCAGACGGTACGCGCAGGCGTGAAACACCCGTCGCTCGCGCCGTATGGTGCCTATCGCTGTGCCGACGGCAAAGAGGTCATCTTTTCGGTTCAGAATGACCGCGAATGGGTGAATTTCTGCGAGAAATTCCTGAAGCAGTCCGGGCTCACACGCGCACCTGGTTTTGCTGACAATATGGAGCGCCTCGCTCATCGTGCGCAACTTGATGAGATCATTGAACAGCGGTTTTTTGAACTATCCTGCCACGATGCGATGCAGGAGCTCGAGGCGGCCGGCCTGGCATATGGCCGACTGAACGAAGTGGTGGATGTTTCAAAGCATCCACACATTCGCAGGGTGCAGGTTGGAACACCCGATGGAGCCGTCGAGACGATAGCGCCGGCGGCGATTTTCAACTCGGAGCTCCCCTCGCTTCGCCCAGTCCCGGCTCTTGGCTCTCATACCGAGGCTGTCCGCGAGGAGGTGCGGGCGCTTTTGCGCGAAAGAGCCGCGTCAGCGTGAGCGCGCGTTTCAGTAAGGTGAGACTGCTCGCGGTTTACAAAATGCCTGTGTACCTCGGATCATTTCAGCGCACCGGCCGCCTAGAAAGCTCACTGGCAGCGCCCGCGCTAAAATCGGCCGCAAAGGCGTCTCCATGATCAAGGACACCTTTGCGGCCGTTGAAGGCGCGATGTCTGTACCGCGCTGGAGATCCCTGCTCTTCGTTCCTGTTCACGTTCCGCGCTTTGTAGAGACGGCCCATGAGCGGGGCGCAGATGGCGTCATTCTCGACCTGGAGGATTCCGTGCCCCAGGATCGGAAAGGAGAGTCACGGCAGCAGCTTCCTGAATGCGTGGCAGAGGTGGGCCGGAAAGGCGCATCTGTTTTGGTCCGCGTGAATCATGGTCTGCGCGCCTTGGCGGCCGATCTCGATGCAGCCGTGATGGCGGGTGTTGACGCACTGGTTCTTCCGAAGACGGATTCGGCAGAGTGGGTTATAGAGATCGCGAATGCGGTTTCGGAACTAGAACGTGAAAGAAATCTTCCGCAGGGAGGCATCCGGTTCCTTGCCCAGATTGAGACCCCGGGCGCCTTGCAAAGGCTTGCGGCCATTGCGTCGGCGCATCCAAGGATGGTCGCAATGGCGCTTGGCCCTGAAGACTTCAGCGCCGCTGTTGGCGGCGCCCCAGGATTCGACCTTCTTTTGACGCCGAACCTTTCTGTTCTGTTTGCCGCCCGCGCGGCCGGCTTGCTCCCGCTGGGCTTCATAGGAAGCATCGGCGAGTTCTCGGACACGCATAAACTTCGTGAGGCCGCGGTGCGGGCGCGGCGGCTTGGCTTTGCCGGAGCTTTGGCGATCCATCCGACACAGGTGGCCATATTCAATGAGGCTTTCTCGCCAAGCGCCCAGGAGCTCGAGTGGGCCCATAAAGTTGTCGCGGCGGCAAATGATGCCGCCACGCGTGGACTGTCCGCATTCTCGTTGAATGGCAAAATGATAGATCCGCCAGTGGTGCGGCGCGCCCACGAGATCCTGATTCTTGTGGGCAACAACTGACTGGCCTGTTATCAGCGGCTGAACAGGAGCGAATGGCACTACACCGCGCCGGGCAAGCCGATGCAAAATGGCTACGCGATTCCCTCAACGGCCGAATGCGAGACGAGCTGTTGAACGATGGCCTGTTCTTCGGCCTCGACCACGCCCGCAGTGCCACTGCCGAATGGAGGCAGGACCTAAATCCTGTTCATAACACTCATCTGTCTATGTCATTTGAGTGAATAGGTTTTGCTGATCTGGATGCGATCCCATGGGGTATTTTGGGTTTTGCCGCGCGCGATGAACGATGCGCTGAGCCGCCGGTTCGTCAAGCGTTGATCGGCTGAAGACCCATGGACCGTCCGGCAGAGGATGAACGCCTTCGATCGACGCGAGTCCACCGAAGGCGATGCAACGCGGCTCGCCATTGTCAAGCAGACCACGCCAGCAGGAATAGCGCGGAATGTTGTGCTTGGTTCCCGTGTAGCGGACCGTCAGCTCGCGGCCGCAGCGCCGGCAGCGGACAAGGTCGGCGAGCAGAGCGTCGCCATGCTTGGGCGCCCCGTGATGCCGGCTCGTGGGCACGTGGTCGCTCACCATCTTGCGGATCGCTTCCGCCTTTCCCAGCCGACGTAGCCTTCGTGTGCACCCGGAATCAGCGCCAGCATCTCGCGCCTTACGGCGGCTGCGCGAGCGAATGGCGGCATCTGCGCGGTCTGCGCGTCGTGCGGGTTGGAGAAGATCGAACTGATATGTCGTAGGCTGGCGCGGTATGGACCTCTCCCCGGTTCGCTTCGTGAGGACCCGATGCTGCGCCCGAATCCTCCAATTGCGATGGGGTGTGGGAATTGGCCGTCGGGTCCTGCAGCAGTGTCACCAAGACGCCAAGCGTTCTGGGATCGATATGTGGGGCAGGGCAATGCGCCACGCGGTGCAGACCGCGATCAAACATCCAGGCCGGAACTTCCAGCCACCGATCGGAGGCGTGGCGGGAGAGACTGCAGCGGAAAACCTCCCGGTCGGCGTTCTCGATCACCTCATGAACGTGAACACAACGCCCGGCCCAAGGATGCCACGGATAAAGAAACTTGCGTTCCTCGGTCCTGTGGGTGTTCTTTCCTGGTGTTGTTCAACACCGTGAGGCCGCATTCCTCGCTCGCTATTTGACCCCGGCGGTCTTCGCCGGAACCCTCGCCGCAACCGGCTCCGACGCTGCACTCAATGAAGGCTTCGCGCCTCCGCCCGTTGCTCAAACCGCGCCATAACAGAAACGGCCGAGGCTAATCGCCACTGGTTGAAAGTTCAGTGGCAGGTCAGAGGGTCTGGCTCGACGGCCTTAGCTTCAGGCTATCCGGCCAATCCCGGCGATCACCCAGCGACACGATGACTGACCAGTGCTCAGCGCCACCGCCGGAGCTGCAAAAAGAGTTGCGTATGATTGAGCGTTCGACCACGTTGCTGTCGATCTTGATATGGCCTCGTCCAGGATGCGCGAGAGGCGCTTCCCAGCGCGAGAGCGTGTAGGGGATCGCCGCTGTGAGCTTGGTCTTCTGACTGATTTGGCCGAGCTTCTCTAGCCGCCCTGGGTCCAGTGCCGTGATGGTTGAGCACTTTTTGCCTGCGTGCAGCAAGGCCTCGTTGGCCTCGGCTACGGATGTCATCCTCGATCTTTTAGAGTTCGCGGATCCTTCTTAGCGCCTCGATCGGGCGCGGCATGGCAGAAGGCGAGCGTGAAGCCGCTTTTCGTCGGCCAGCAAGCGATGGCCCGCTATAGCCGTCGACCTGCAAGTTCCGGTAGAGAGCCTGCGAGATGAGCGATCGCACGCTGGGCCTTTTCGGTCCGGCGCATAGACATAAGACGCCCGGCGGTCCGCTCCCTCCCTAATCAGTCATCGCGGGCATAAATCCAGAGTAGGCCTGTCTTCGTCTTGCCGACCCCGGAACGAGCACCGGCGCGGTCGTCGCACGTCGGCGAAGAGTTTTGGCGAGGACTTCGGTTTTGCTAAAGCAACCGTTCATGGACCAGACGTAGGTGCCAGTCCGGCGCGGCCGACTACCGGCGCTGCCAGCAGCCTGGGCAAGCGAACCAAATTGTAGCCCGCCAAGTTATGCCGCGCCCGCGGTGGCACATCCTCGCAGCTTGACCTTGGCCATGCCGTCTGAGGTCTTGACTGACCGAACCCTCCTCTGACCCCTTAGGGCAGTGCTGACTGAGATCATAGCCCGGATGGCGCTTCGTGCGGTCATCGATCGCTATACGCGAGGCTTGTTGCTTTCTGCTCAAATGGGCGTTGAAGGCAACGCGCGGCGTGATCTTGCTCTTTGCAGGTCCTTGACTGGCGCGTCCTAGGCTTCGCCAGCGCCAGTCGATGCGCCGTCGCGGCGTCTGCGGTCCAACATAGCGAGAGCGGCATCACGCTCGCCTGTGCCAGGCCTGGGTATGAAACTTTCCAGTCAAGCCGGATTGGCCAGCACCTGGGTGCATAACCAACCTGTTGTCGCGGCTTCATTAGCATGAGGTGCCCGGAAACGAAGATACGTATGGACCCCGCCCCGCTTTCCAATTGAGCCTAGGGGCTGCTGATTCCTTCTTCGCCAAGGGTCGTGAACGGCGTGATCGACCAATGGATTAGGTTGATGGGACGATGAGTGTCGCCTCGGTCGAGCAATGGTGGATGAAACTGCGATGACATGTCCGATAGGATCTCTGTAATCGCCCTGCCTGACGCCCTGCCTTCAGGTTTTCGACATAAAATTTCACCTCGGTCACACCTGATCTTAATGTCGCCAGCGATCTAATCCAGTGTGCCAGGAATGAGGTACCGTACGGCCGCACTGCGAGAATGCCTTCTTCGCAAATCCCAGTCCTCGCCGTGACTGCTAGGTGCAATACTGCAAGCCAGCTGAACCAATTGAGGATCTGTCCCCTCATCGAGGCGCGGATTGACTTGGATGACGACGGGTCCAGGCTTCGTCCACGGAGTTCAATGTTCGTTGGCCCAGCTGAGGCCGTGAGCTTGCAAGCAATTCTGTGACACGTTGACGATACGATCATGCTCGTCATTAGTCAGCAGGGTTGGTTGGACAATTCACCTCTCGGAAGAGGAAATGGGGTGGCCGGCCGAAGTCCGCCAGCGGCAATAGCAATGACCTCCTTTCCCATCTTGTTAGCGCCGCTGGTTGCAATGGCGCTTGGTACTGAAGACTTCAGTGCAGCTGTTGGCGGTGCCCCAGAACTCGACCTGCTTTTGACGCCGAACCTTTCCGTTCTGTTCCCCATGCGGCAGTCTCGGCTCGATAGGAAGCATCGGCGATTCTTAGACAATGATAACTTCGTGGGGCCGCAGGCGATCCATTTAAACATCGATGGGGCTTTTCACCAAGCGCACAAGAACTCGAGGGACCCGTCGTGTCCTCGCGGCGAAAAAGATGCGACGGCGCAAGGCAAAGGCGCGTTCACATTGGACGGGAAGATGGTCGATCTACCGGTTATTCGAAGGGTCCGAGAAATCATCTCCATGGATCAGGGCGCCGAGTTGGCCGGTTGAAGCCTCGGCGGGTTGGGTCCATTCTGGACACATAGGTTACGGTTTTGGTCAAACCACACTGAGATGACACGACAGTTAGGCGTCATGTCGCTCTGCAATTATTGCTGTCGCGCCATCACATTTCGAGATAGATTACATCATTGCAGTCCGCCCTCGGAAGAGTACCCGTGGAAATCAGGCAGTTAAGATACTTTGTTGGCGTGGTCGAAGCAGGCAGTTTCACGAAGGCCGCTGGCTTTCTGAATGTCGCCCAGAGTGCGCTGAGTCTGCATGTGCGCCAATTGGAGGAAGGCTTCGGCACTCAGCTGCTGATACGCGACAGGACCGGCGTGAGCGTGACGGCGTCAGGAGCCAAACTCCTGGAGCGGGCGCGGGCGATTCTCAAAGAAATTCGAATTACCGAGGTGGAATTGACCAACACAGCCGCTTCCCCCGCCGGGGAGGTGACTATTGGCATTCCGTCTGGAGCTGCTCGCGTCCTGAGCGGTCCGCTGCTTGAGACGGTAAGACACGAACTGCCCAAGGTGTCCCTCAAGATGGTCGAGGGTATGACGGGACCGCTAGAGGAATGGATGGCGGCTGGACGCTTCAATCTGGCGGTTCTGTACCGCACTGCGGACAGTGTGGGGCGAATGACTGTGCTAGCGCGCGAAGACCTTTGTCTGGTGGTTCCGTCCGGCGAGCCACCGTTTGAAGATGCGATATCTCTGGCCGACCTGCATGCATTCCCCCTGGCGGTTCCCATGCGCAACAACAATGTCAGGCGTTCGGTGGCTGATGTCGTCGCACAACACGGTTGCGCGATGGACGTCAAGTTTGAAGTGGACTCGCTCTCAACGATCATCAACATGGTCGTAGAGGGAAAAGCGCATTCTATTCTCGCCCCGTCTGCCGTTCAGAAAGAAGCCTCTCAAGGGCTGGTCCGGACGGTCAAGATAGTCGATCCGGTAATTACCCGCTCCGTGGTGCTTGCTGTAAATCCCAAAGATGAGCGTTCTGCGGCCGTTTCTGCGGTCCGCAAGCTCATTCCGAAGGTCGCCAGAGAATTGATTGAGAGCCGGGGCTGGGTAGCATCGGCTCCTGACGCGACCTGAGAACCATCGATCTGTAAACAACGGCATGACTTCCTTCCTGTCGGAACAGATCGATCTGGATTCCAGATGGATTTAGGC
>NZ_RZRA01000700.1:0-3100 GCF_003998945.1 Mesorhizobium sp. M7A.F.Ca.CA.003.01.2.1
CCCCGACAACGCCGCCGCCCGCCGCCGCACCGTCGGCGCCGAACACGTCGTCCGTGCCGTCGCTCAGCACGTTGCCGAGCACGATCCCGCCCTCGACAACGCTGTTGGTGTCGGCATGGGCCGTCGGCACGTCGTCGGTGACGTCGATGGTGATGGTGTTGGTGATCGTGTTGCCGTTGGCGTCGGTGGCCTGGTAGGTGAAGGTCTCGACATTGTTGACGGTGTTGGTGCCGTTGTTGGCGTCGGCGCCGTCGACCGGCGAGGTCAGCGTGTAGCTGTAGGTGCCGTTGGCATTGAAGGTCAGCGTGCCGTGCGCGCCGATGGCGTTGCTCACCAGTGCGTAGGTGTAGGGCCCGGTGCCGCCCGATACATTGTCGGCGACCGTTCCGGCGATGGTCTCGGCGGTGCTCGACGGGTTGCTGCCGATCGGCAGCGCCGCCTCGTTGACCGTCAGGTCGTCGTTGGAGACGGCAAGGCCGCTGTCCGACAGGTTGATGGTCAGGGTCGTCGTCGACAGGTCGCCGTCGCCGTCCATGATGGTGTAGACGAAGGTCTCCGTTGCGCCTGCCGGCGGAACCACGTTGGGCAGGCCGTCATAGCTGTAGCTGCCATTGGCCTGCAGCGTCAGCGTGCCGAAGCTGCCGTTGATCACCGTGTTGACGCCCGTCGTCACCGCCGTCGTGGTGTCGCCGCCCGCAACGCGGACCCCGACAACGCCGCCGCCCGCCGCCGCACCGTCGGCGCCGAACACGTCGTCCGTGCCGTCGCTCAGCACGTTGCCGAGCACGATCCCGCCCTCGACAACGCTGTTGGTGTCGGCATGGGCCGTCGGAATGTCGTCGACGATGTCGATGACGATGGCTGCCGGGGCCGACGACGAGGTGCCGTCAGAGACGGTGAGCGAGAAGCTGTCGGTCTCGGTGACTGCCGGAACGTCCGTGGTCGGGCTGGTCAGCGTGTACTGATAGGCAGCAACGCCGGTTGCCGGGTTGTAGCCGGTGATCAGCAGCGTGCCGTGGTCGCCCTGGAAGACCGAACCGTCAAGGCTGCCAATGGCAACCGTGACGCCGCCGATGGTGACGCTCTGCACGTCGTCGAGCCCGTCGGCGTCCGACACCGTGAAGGTGCCTGTCGCAACCGTGCTGCCGTCGCCGGCCGCCGAACCCGCCGCCAGACCTGCTTCATAGACCTGGTCATGCGCGCCGGCCGGGTTGCCCTGGTCGACGACGACCTGCGGCACGTCGTTGGTGCCGTTGATGGTGATCTCGACCGTTGTCGTCGAGGTGTCGCCGTCGCCATCGGTCAGCGTATACGTGAACGTGTCCGTCAGATGCTGGCCGGTGGTCAGCGCCTGGACCGCCGCAGCGCCGTTGTTCAGCGTGTAGCTGTAGTGGCCGTCCGCATCGATCGTGATCGAACCGTAACTGCCCGCCACGGCCGACCCGACATGGCCCGAGGCCGATGTGACCGTGCCTGCCTCGACGCCCGTTACCGTCGCCCCGTCCGCGCCCTTAACGTCGGCGACGCCGTCCGTCACATTCGCGTCCGCGCCGCCGCTGGCCGTGATCACGTTGCCGTCCGCGACCGTCACGCCGTCTTCCGTCACGCTGTCCGTATCGGCAACCGCGGTCGGCACGTCGTCGACGATGGCGACGGCAAAGGTGGTGCTGGCCGAATCGCCGTCGACGTCCGTGACAGTGATGCTGAAATTGTCCGGAACCGTGTCGTTGGGATCGAACCCGTTCGTGTGCTCGGGATGAGTGACCGATTCGGTCACCGTGTAATTGTATTGGATAGCACCCGTGCTCGGATTGTAGGAGACGATCTCCAAATAGCCGAACTGGCCCGGGATCTGCTGGCCGACGCCGGTGACGGCGACACCGTTGATAACGATCGACCCGATTCCATCCGGTGCGTCGATGCTGATCGTTCCGATGCCTGAGGTTTCGGAATTGCTTGGCGCGTCGCTGCCAGGCGATTGTGTCTGGTTGCCATCGAGGCCAGTTTCACTGGCCGCTTCGGTCGGGGCAAGCAGTGACGTGGCCACCACTGAAACCGGCCTGTCGACGATGGACGGGAACAGTTCGCGGCGATCCAGAAGCCCAAACTGCAAGGCGGTCGGCGGCAGCAATGCCGACAGGTCGAACCCGTCGCCGATGCCGCCGGGGGGAACCGAGAAATCACCGCCTGCGCTTGAATTCGAACCGCCGGGGCCGGCCGAGATGGAACCGTCGGCGCCGAAGGCGACATCGACATGGCTGGCTTCCAGCGCCGCCAGCAAGGCAACGCGCGGCACCTCGACGTCGCCGATGATGAAGGTCGGCACGTTCAGGGCGCCGTCCTTGATCACGATCACCGAGCCGTCGGCCTGTTCGAGTACAAGGTTTTGGCCGTCGACCTTGATGTTGTCGATGGAGGCGTTGGCAGGAAGCCTTACCACGTGGCTGGCGTCGGCTACATATTCGTGCGGCGCAGCTGCCGGCAGCGTCTTCGCTTCCGCGGGGGCTTCCGGCTTGACGGGCGCTCCGCCGCCGACATCGACCGGCACCGGTTCGGACGCTGCCGGTGCGGCCTGCTGCGTCGAATTTGCCTGTGCGACCCGGATCTCCGCCGGCGATGCCTGATCGCCGTGTTCACTGGACGCGGAATGCTCGTTCAAGGAACCCGAAAAGCTGTCCAACTCGATATTGTTCGTCATGGCTGAAACCCCTCCGATATTTACCGGATAGAGACAGCGGCCATTTCTACTTTGCAACTGCCCCCTAATCTATTTCATATACTATGATATGCATTGCTCGGCATTTTTTACACGTGGTAAACCGCGACAATATAACCTGATATATGGTGGCTTCCGGAGGCTTCCCTAACGGAGGACTGGCCGGGATATTTTGGTAAATCGAAGTATAAAATTGAATAAAATTTTAAATAAAATAGATGAAGACAGTTGCTGGATATTTATCCACCTTCCTTTCCAATAATTTGAGACAAGATTGGTAGCGTCCACAGTCAAAGGTGGGCGTTATGAAAAAGCAAAAATCGGTTCCGGGGAAAACCGGGCTCCAGATGCTCCTGCTGGCAATCGGGCTTGTCGGCCTGGCGG
>NZ_RZRA01000701.1:0-3095 GCF_003998945.1 Mesorhizobium sp. M7A.F.Ca.CA.003.01.2.1
CTTCGGGAGAAGTCGGTCGCCTGGTCATGGAAGCGCTGAAGTCGCTCGACGATGTCGCCTATGTCCGTTTCGCCTCGGTCTACCGCAATTTTCGCGAGGCCAAGGATTTCCATGAATTGCTGGGCGAGCTCAAGGGCGACGAAGTCAAGGGTGAAGAGGAAGCCAGCTGAGCATGACTGCAAGCGAACAGGCCGCCCTTGATCGCCGCTTCATGGCGGCGGCACTCAGACTGTCGCGAAAAAATGCCGGGCGCACCGCGACCAACCCGTCTGTCGGTACGCTGATCGTACGCGATGACGGCAATGGTCCGATGATCGTCGGCACCGGCGTCACCGCTGTCGGCGGCCGTCCGCATGCCGAGACCGAGGCCTTGGCCGAGGCCGGCGACCTCGCGCGCGGCGCCACCGCCTACGTCACGCTGGAACCTTGCGCCCACCACGGCCGCACGCCGCCTTGCGCCAATGCGCTGGTCAATGCCGGCGTTGCGCGGGTCGTCGGTGCCGCCAGCGATCCCGATTCGCGCGTGTCCGGCAAGGGTTATGCGATCCTGCGCGCGGCCGGTGTCGAGGTGGTCGAGAAGGTGCTGGCGGCGGAAGCTGCCGAGCAGATGGCCGGCTATTTGATTCGATCGTTGAGAAAACGCCCGGAAGTGATTCTCAAGCTTGCGCTTTCCAGCGACGGCAAGATCGGCAGGGAAGGTGACGGGCAGGTGTCGATCACCGGCGATATCGCGCGCCGAGAAGTGTATCTGATGCGGGCTGAGGCGGACGCCATACTGGTTGGTATCGGCACCGCCCTTGAGGATGATCCGGCCCTGACGGTGCGTTTGCCGGGGCTTGAGAACCGTTCGCCTGCCCGCATCGTGCTCGACCGCCAGCTCAGGTTGCCGGAGGCCTCGAAGCTGGTTTCGGGCGTCGACCGGGTACCGCTCTATATCGCCGCTTGCCTGGAGGCCGATCCGCTGCGGCGGGCAGCACTCGAACGCGCCGGCGTGCGCTTCATCGGCACCGAGACGCACGAGGGCGGCGTAGCCTTGCCGGAACTACTCGAGGATCTGGCCGCGCTCGGCATGGCCAGCGTGCTGGTCGAGGGCGGCGCCAGGGTGGCGAGCGCTTTCCTGGCCGACGGGCTGGTCGACCGCATCGTGCTGTTCCAGGGACCGGATGCAATCGGCGACGACGGCATTGCATCGCCGATCGACGCCGACCATATCCCGGCAGGATTTCGCAAATTGCGCGACATGCGTTTCGGCGAAGACAGCTACGCCGAGTGGACAAGAGACCTCTAGGGATCAACACCGATGTTTACCGGAATTGTCACCGATGTCGGCACTGTCGCGTCCGTCAAGCCGCTCAGGGAAGGGGCGGGGCTGCGCATCGACACAGCCTATGACCCGCAGACCATCGCCATCGGCGCCTCGATCTCCTGCGGCGGCGTCTGCCTGACAGTCACGGCCTTGCCCGACAGCGCCTCGAATGCACGCTGGTTCGAGGTTGAAGCATGGGAGGAAGCCTTGCGGCTGACCACGGCCTCGGGCTGGAAATCCGGCACCAAGGTCAACCTGGAGCGGGCGCTGAAGATCGGCGACGAACTCGGCGGCCACATCGTTTCGGGCCATGTCGACGGCATGGCCGAGATCATCGAGCGCAAGGATGAGGGCGATGCCGTGCGCTTCACGCTGGAGGCGCCGCGCGACCTGGCGAAGTTCATTGCGCCCAAGGGATCGGTCGCGCTCGACGGCACCTCGCTCACCGTCAACAAGGTCGAAGGCGCGCGCTTCGACGTGCTTTTGATCCACCATTCGCTGACCGTGACCACCTGGGGTGAGCGCAAGGTCGGTGACCGCGTTAATCTCGAGATCGACACCATGGCGCGTTATGCGGCGCGGCTGGTCGAGGCGACGAAAGAGGGGCTTTAAGTGCTGCTGCACTCGACTTAATCAGTTTTAATCGCTATGATTAAATCTGATTGTGAGGCTCTGATGGATACAAAAGTAATCACCGCTCACGTTCCGCTGCCGCTGGCTGAAAAGGTAGATCAACTGGCTGCCCGCCTTGAGCGCCCACGCGGCTGGATCGTCAAACAAGCTCTTTCCGCGTGGGTGGATTTGGAGGAGGAGCGCCGACGGCTCACGCTTGAAGCAATGGCCGATGTCGACGCAGGACGGGTCATCGATCACCAGGCCGTGCAGGCGTGGGCTGAGAGTCTTGGTACCGACAAGCCACTGCCGGTGCCTCGTTGATGGAGTTGAAATGGACCAACAAGGCTTTGTCCGACTTGGTCCGGCTACATGATTTTCTCGTGCTAGCAAATGGCCCGGCGGCCGCACGTGCCGTGCAGTCGCTTACTGCCGCGCCGGCACGGTTGGTCGAATATCCGCGCATCGGTGAGAGACTGGAAGAGTTCGAACCACGAGAAGTGCGTCGCATTTTGGTAGGCAGCTACGAAATTCGTTACGAGATACAGAACACGACAATTTCTGTGTTGCGCCTGTGGCATACGCGAGAGGATCGATAGGACAGGAGTCCATCCAGCAATCTTCCGCTTGCGATGAACCCGGCTTCGGCCTAAGTCACCGGCAACTCCCCGGAGACTTTTATGGCTGGTACATCCCAACACGGCAAAGCCTTCATTCGTCCGAAGGCGAAGGCGCATCTGCTCATTGTCGAAGCGCGCTTTCACGACGACCTTGCCGACGCGCTGCTCGATGGCGCGACAAGCGCGCTCGATGAGGCGGGCGCGACTTATGACGTCGTCACCGTTCCAGGTTCGCTGGAGATCCCCGCGGTGATCACCTTTGCACTGGACGGCGCGACGGAAGGCGGCACACATTATGATGGCTTTGTCGCGCTCGGCACCGTCATCCGCGGCGACACCTATCATTTCGACATTGTCGCCAATGAATCCAGCCGCGCGCTCATGGATTTGAGCGTGCAGGACTCGGTCTGCATCGGCAACGGCATCCTCACCACCGAGAATGACGCCCAGGCCTGGACTCGCGCCAAGCGCTCGGAAGGCGACAAGGGCGGCTTTGCCGCGCGTGCGGCGCTGACCATGATTGCCCTCAAGGAACAATTGGGAGCGCGATCGTGAGC
>NZ_RZRA01000702.1:0-3091 GCF_003998945.1 Mesorhizobium sp. M7A.F.Ca.CA.003.01.2.1
CTCATCGACGGTGAGAAGCCGTTTCGATCATGGGATGGCAACGCTTTTTTGCTCGCTCGGTGAGACGGAACATTACAGCACGATGCCAGTTCGGATGTCGAGCAAAGGGCACCAACGAGTGTCCTCGATTCGAAGGAGGAGCGCGGGCTGGACGGCAATCGGATCAAGTCCGAAGGATTACGCCGCTAATCGATTGCCGAAGGACTGAACGCCACCGCGCGGGCCTGTGGTCCGCGGGGCGACCAAGGAGCAAGGAAATAAACCTGTGCAAGGGTCCGCCGGTCAGCTTCTCGGCGGTGGACACAGGCTTGTAATGCCGGGCGCTTATCACCACACTACGATCAAGGGACCGCTATCAAGAGAATGTGATGTCTCGTTCGAGCGACGATACCGCGGATCCGCATGTCGAGATGGCGGTGGATCGGGAGATTGCCTCCCTGCTGGCAGCCATAGAGCAGGAAAAGATTCCGGACCGCCTCACCAAGCTGGCGATCGAATTGCAGAACGCGCTCGTCGAGAAGCGTCGGCGCGACGTGAACAACTGACTATCTGCGGCTGTCGACCTCGACGTCGAGCTGACCGTCCGACAGCTGGTTTCTCCTCTCCATCAATGTCTCCAGCGAACTCTCCCCTAGGAGTTCAAGGATGTTGGCGCGCGCACGGTTCAGGCGGCTTTTGACCGTCCCGACCGCGCAACCGCATATGTCGGCGGTTTCCTCGTAGCTCACTCCCAAAACGCCGATCAGCATCAGCACCTCGCGTTGGTGTTCAGGCAGTCTTTGAATGGCGCCGTGAACTTCCCTGCTCTGAACGGTCCATTCCTGGGTGGCTTCCGAAATTGGTCTCGAAGAGGCGCAGTCGAGCAGGCCTGGCGCCTCCCGGGCAGCGATCTTGACCCGGGTATAATAGGTGTTGCGCATGATGGTGAAGAGCCACGACTTCATTCGCGTACCGGGTTCGAACTTGTCGATGTTGGCGAGACCCTTGGTCAGTGTCTCCTGCACGAGATCGTCAGCATCGTCGGGGACGCGGCAGAAGGTGCGGGCGAATGCCCGCAGGGCGGGTATCAGGTCAACGATGGAAACTTCATTGGTTTCCTGGTCGGCCAAAAGGCAGCCTCCGGATGACAATGGTCCAGCTCCCAGCAGAAAGAGTGTGTGAACGCAGCCTCAGCTAAATGCATGGAAGTTTGGTTCGTTCCTCTTGCTGGAGACAACTCTTCATAATTCTTCGCGGGCGGAGATATCTGTCATGCGATCGGCGCATACCATCACCGCAGCAGCGACGCCTCCTTCGACAGTGGTATCTACAGCGTCCGCTTTTTTACGGGAACAAAGCCGTTCACCGGCAGTTTGATGGCTTGCCACTTTAACCTTCCAGTATCGATCGAGGACCTGTCATGGCCAAATCCGCTCGCCCCTCCGCTCGCCAATCGGCAAGTGGACTGGATCAGAATAGCGCGCGCGGAAATGGCGGCGAGTTGCACCAGGTCGCGGGAGACGACACGCCTGTCCTTACCACGGCGCTCGGAACGCCTGTCTCCGACGACCAAAACACATTGCGGATCGGTGAACG
The DNA here is from genome assembly GCF_003998945.1 of Mesorhizobium sp. M7A.F.Ca.CA.003.01.2.1. Classification (NCBI taxonomy): domain Bacteria; kingdom Pseudomonadati; phylum Pseudomonadota; class Alphaproteobacteria; order Hyphomicrobiales; family Phyllobacteriaceae; genus Mesorhizobium; species Mesorhizobium sp. M7A.F.Ca.CA.003.01.2.1. Next base: position 1,576 of record NZ_RZRA01000702.1, read on the forward strand.
CGGACCATCGCTGATCGAAGACTTTCACTTTCGCGAGAAGATTTTCCACTTCGACCACGAACGCATCCCGGAACGGGTCGTCCATGCCCGCGGCTATGGCGCGCATGGTTATTTCGAGACCTACGACTCACTGGCCAAATACACACGTGCCGACATTTTCCAGCGAGCTGGTGAAAAGACGCCGGCATTCGTTCGTTTCTCGACGGTTGCCGGCAACAAGGGCTCGTTCGATCTCGCCCGCGACGTGCGCGGCTTTGCGGTCAAGCTCTACACCAAGGAAGGCAATTGGGATTTGGTCGGCAACAACATTCCGGTCTTCTTCATCCAGGACGCCATCAAGTTTCCCGATCTGATCCACGCCGCCAAACAGGAGCCCGACCGTGCTTTTCCGCAGGCACAGACGGCGCACGACAATTTCTGGGACTTCATCAGCCTGATGCCGGAATCGATGCACATGGTGATGTGGATCATGTCGGATCGCGCCATCCCGCGTTCCTTCCGCTTCATGCAAGGCTTCGGTGTGCATACGTTCCGCCTCGTCAACGCCAAGGACGAATCCACCTTCGTCAAGTTCATCTGGAAACCCAAGCTCGGCATGCAATCGGTGGTCTGGAACGAGGCGGTCAAGATCAACGGCGCCGATCCCGACTTCCATCGCCGCGATCTGTGGGAGGCCATACAGGCCGGCAATTTCCCGGAATGGGAGTTGACGGTGCAACTGTTCGATCAGGCGTTTGCCGACAGTTTTGACTTCGATATCCTGGACGCAACGAAGATCATTCCCGAAGAGGTTCTCGAACCAATTCCGGTCGGTCGGCTGGTGCTCGACCGGATGCCGGATAATTTCTTCGCCGAGACCGAGCAGGTTGCATTCATGACGCAGAATGTGCCGCCCGGAATCGATTTCTCCAACGATCCGCTTCTGCAGGGCCGCAACTTCTCCTATCTCGATACCCAATTGAAGCGGCTGGGCAGTCCGAACTTTACCCATCTGCCGGTCAATGCGCCGAAGTGCCCGTTCGCCCATTTTCAACAGGACGGGCACATGGCCATGCGCAATCCGGCCGGTCGCGCCAACTATGAACCTAACTCATGGGGACTGGGACCGCGCGAGGATCCGCAGCGTGGCTTCCGTTCTTTCTCCGATGCCGAACAAGGGCAGAAAGTACGTCTGCGCGCGGAGAGCTTCGCCGATCACTACAGCCAGGCCCGGCAATTCTTCAACAGCCAGACACCACCGGAGCAGCGTCACATCGCGATGGCGCTGACGTTTGAACTGAGCAAGGTCCAGGCACCGGCGATCCGCGAACGCATGGTTTCGCATTTGTTGAACATCGATGAAACGCTGGCGACCACGGTCGCCGACAAGCTCGGCATCCGTGACATGCCCGAACCTGCCGAAGCCGCCGTTCCACCGCGCGATGACTTGCCGCCGTCGCCGGCGCTCAGCATCATCCAAAACGGGCCCGACAGTTTCGAAGGCCGCAAAGTCGGTGTCATGCTCAGCGATGGAGCC
>NZ_RZRA01000703.1:0-3089 GCF_003998945.1 Mesorhizobium sp. M7A.F.Ca.CA.003.01.2.1
GATTATTACTTCAACTACGACAACCCGGCCTTCGACAACGTGATTGCCGATCTCGGCGTCACCTCCGACGAAGCCAAGCGCAAGGAATTGCTGGGGCAAGCGCAGAAGATCCTGGCCGACGATGCGGTGGTCGGCTTCCTCTATGAATTGCCGAAGATCGGCGTCTGGGACGCCAAGCTGCAAGGGCTGTGGGAAAACGCCCCGATCCAGGCCAATGATTTGACCAAGGTGAAGTGGAGCGAATGATCCCCCACCTTCCATGACCGCCTACCTCCTAAAACGCCTCGCCATCGCCATCGCCACGCTGGTGCTGGCTTCCATGGTGGTGTTCGCCGTCCTGGAGGTCCTGCCCGGCGATCCGGCGCGGCTAATGCTGGGCCTGAATGCCAGTGCCGACCAGGTCGAGTTGCTGCGCAACCAGATGGGCCTCAACGCGCCGCTGGCTTGGCGCTATCTGCACTGGGCGGGCGGCCTGCTCAGCCTCGATTTCGGCCGCTCCTACACCTATTCGGTGCCGGTCATCGGTCTGGTTCGCGAGCGGCTGGCCGTCTCGCTGCCGCTGGCGCTGATTGCGCTTGCGCTCTCCACCCTCATCGCGATTCCCGTCGGCCTGTTTTCCGCCAGCCGGCGTGGACGGGCCGGTGATACGATTTCCATGGGCGCCGCACAGCTTGGCGTCGCCGTGCCCAATTTCTGGTTCGCGCTGATGCTGATCTATGTCTTCGCCGTCTGGCTGCGGCTGGTTCCTGCTGGCGGCTTTCCCGGCTGGAGTGCCGGCGTCTGGCCAGCCTTGAAGTCGCTGCTGCTGCCGGCGTTGGCGCTTGCCTTGCCGCAAGCCGCGATTCTGGCGCGCGTCACCCGCTCGGCGCTGATCGAGGTGCTGAACGAGGACTATATTCGTACCGCCCGCGCCAAGGGTCTGCCCTACCGAGCTGTGCTGTGGCGGCACGCGCTGCGCAACGCCATGATTCCGGTGCTGACCATTCTGGGCCTGCAGTTCGCCTTCCTGCTTGCCGGCACCATCATCATCGAGAATGTTTTCTATCTGCCCGGCCTCGGCAGGCTGGTGTTCCAGGCCATCACCCAGCGCGACCTGATCGTCGTCGAAAGCGTCGTCATGCTGCTGGTCGCCGCCGTCATCGCCGTCAATCTGCTGGTCGACCTTTCCTATGCGGTCGTCGATCCGCGCCTGAGAAGCCGGCAATGACACTGCACATCGACATATCAGAAGAGACGTTCGGCAGCATCCTGAGCAAGGCGTTCGGGAATACCGCCTTCGTTGCCGGTTTCGTCATCACCCTGCTGATCCTGGCAATGGCTGTCGTCTCCTATGCCTGGACGCCCTATGACGTCACGAAACTGGTGATATCGGATAAGACGCAAGCGCCCTCGCTGGCGCACTGGTTCGGCACCGACCATTTCGGCCGCGACATCCTGTCGATGGTCATGGTCGGCGCCCGCAATTCGATTGCCGTGGCGCTGGTCGCGGTCGGCATCGGCATGGGGGTCGGCGTGCCGCTCGGCGCCTTTGCCGCGGCACGCGGCGGCCCCGTCGACGAGGCGCTGATGCGGCTGAACGACCTCGTCTTCGCCTTCCCGGCTTTGCTGTCGGCGATCATGATCACCGCCATCTTCGGACCGGGCGCCGTCAACGCCATCATCGCCATCGGCATCTTCAACATCCCGGTCTTTGCGCGCGTCGCCCGGGCCGGCGCGCTGGCGATCTGGCCGCGCGAGTTCATTCTCGCCGCACGCGCCGCCGGCAAGAGCAGCACGCAGATCACAATCGAACATGTGCTGCCCAATATCGCCACGCTGCTTCTGGTGCAAGGCACCATCCAGTTCGCGCTGGGCATCCTGGCCGAGGCCGGGCTTTCCTATCTGGGCCTGGGTGCGCAACCGCCAATGCCGAGCTGGGGCCGCATGCTGTTCGACGCGCAGACCCGCATGGTGGTGGCGCCATGGATGGCGATCTTTCCGGGCATGGCGATCGTTGTCGCCGTGCTGGGGCTGAACCTCCTGGGCGACGGCATCGCCGACATCCTCGATCCGAAATCGCGGCGGCAGCGATGAGCCTGCTCGACATCGAGAACCTGTCGCTGACCATCGGCGACACGCAGATCCTCAAGGGTGTGGAGCTTTCCGTCGCGCCCGGTGAGGTGATGGGGCTGGTCGGCGAATCCGGTTCCGGCAAATCGATGACCGCGCTGACGGTGATGCAGCTTCTGCCCCATGCCGCGCGCGCCAGCGGACGTGTCACATTCGACGGCATCGACATCCTGGCAGCAACCGAGGACCAGATGTGTGCGCTGCGCGGCGACGACATCGGCATGGTGTTCCAGGAGCCGATGACCGCGCTCAATCCGGTCAAGACCATCGGCGAGCAGGTTGCCGAAGGCATACGCTGGCACACCAGGGCCAGCCGCGCCGAGGCCGAAGACCGGGCGCGAAAAATGCTCGACCGTGTCGGCTTGCCCGAAGCGAAATTCCCGCTGTCGCGCTATCCGCACGAACTGTCGGGCGGCCAGCGCCAGCGCGTCGTCATCGCCATCGCCTGCGCGCTGAAGCCGAAGCTGCTGATCGCCGACGAACCGACGACGGCGCTCGACGTGGTGCTGCAGGCACAAATCCTCGACCTTTTGCGCGACCTCGTCGCGGAGAGCCGCATGGGCCTGCTCCTGATCTCGCATGACCTCGCCGTGGTGACCGAGATGGCTGACCGCATCACCATCCTGCGCCGCGGCGAGGTGATGGAAGCCGGCGACACCGCACGCACGCTATCCGAACAGCTCCACCCCTACACGCGCCAGTTGGCGCAGGCCTCGATGCATGTGCCGGCGCGCGCCAGGCCGCATGGCATCGAGACGGGCCGCCCTTTGCTTCAGGTCGAGGGCGTGACCCGCGACTATCCCGGCCGGCGCACTTCGCTGTTCAAGCGCGCGCCTGGTATCCGCGCCGTCGACGACGTCTCGCTGTCGATGGCGCCGAGTCAGTCAGTGGCACTGGTTGGTCGCTCCGGCTGCGGCAAGTCGACGCTCGCCCGCATGATCCTGGCGCTGGATCGGCCGACATCGGGCTCGATCCGGTTC
>NZ_RZRA01000704.1:0-3080 GCF_003998945.1 Mesorhizobium sp. M7A.F.Ca.CA.003.01.2.1
GAATAGCCCTGCATGGAATCCGTATTGACGATCACGCCACCCCTGCGCTCGATCTGGCCGAGCGCAGGGGTGGCGTGATCGTCAATACGGATTCCATGCAGGGCTATTCGGTGCTCGACGTGCTGACCGCCCGGCCGGAGGCGGCCGACCTCGCCCGCGCACCGCATTTCCTCTACGGCCATGTCCATCCGGCGACACCCTATTCCACCGGCGCCTGGCTGCGCGACGTGATGAAACTGATCGACGACGGCACATTCTCCGAACGGACAGCGATTTTTGTCGGCGGCACCGGGCTCTATTTTCGCGCATTAGCCGAGGGCATTTCGGAAATGCCCGACATTCCGCAACGGGTCCGCGACCGTTGGCGCTATGAATTGAAGGAGCAGGGCGCCGTCAAGCTGCACAGCCTGCTGCTGCGCGAGGATTCGGCGGCCGCCATGATGCTCAAGCCAACCGACAGCCAGCGCATCGTGCGGGCATTGGAGGTTCTCGATGCGTCTGGCCGTTCGATCCTGGAATGGCAGGCAGAGCGCGGCCAGCCGCTCATCGACAGGCAAAGCGCGCGTTTCCTGGTGATCGAGCCGGATCGGGCGGCGTTGGTCGGACGCATCGACAAACGCTTCGACCAAATGCTGGACAAGGGCGCGCTGGACGAGGTCAAGCGGCTTGCGGCACTTGGCCTCGATCCCGAATTGCCGGCGATGAAAGCGATCGGCGTTCGCGAACTGCAGGCGGCGATGGCCGGAGGGATTGGCTTTCCCGAGGCAATCGAACGCGCCAAGATCGCGACCAGGCAATATTCCAAGCGGCAAACCACCTGGTTCAGGCATCAATTGGGGCCGGAATGGCTGAGGTTGCACCCCGGTGATGATCTGGAAACCACGATCTCAGCGCTTGCTTCCGATGCAACCTGAAAAGTTTACCTGCAAGGAAAGGTTCCCGTTGTGGTTGTCCAAATTAACCCTCCGTAAGCCCGCCCATGCCATAAGGTCGATGGGCACTTTTCCAACGGGGAGCAGATGCGTTTCCACAAGGCGGAATCAGCGTTTTTCGTCTTTATATTCGTGATCCTGGCCGCCGGCCTGGTGACGCTGCATGCTTATGGACTTCTGCAGTCCTTCGCCGACGAGTTGCATACGGCTTCGGGTCTGGACAAGGTCATCTATCTCAACAAGCTCTTGTTCGCGACCGGCGTGCTCCTGGCCACCGCGCTGTTCTTCGGCATTTTCTTCATCTATCCGCTGATTCGAAAACAGGCGACGGAGGAGGGCAAGCTGCGCGCCATGACGGTCTCGCTCAGCGCGCGGTCGGAAACACTCGAGCATGCGGCGCTGACCGACGGCCTGACCGGCATGCAGAACCGGCGCTATTTCGATGATGCGCTGAAGGAGTATCTCGAGGAGTTCCGGCGCATCGAAAAGCCTGTCGGGCTGATGATCCTCGATCTCGACCATTTCAAGCAGGTCAACGACACCCATGGCCATGACGTCGGCGACGAAGTGCTCAAGGCCGTCGCAAGCTGTCTCAAGGATATGACGCGCTACCACGATGTGGTGGCGCGATTGGGCGGCGAGGAGTTCGCCGTGGTCACGCCCAACATGGACGCCGAGCTTCTGGGCAAGTTTGCCGAGCGCATCCGCAAGGCGATCGCCAACATGTCGGTGCTGTCGGGCAATGTCCGCCTCAAGATCACCACCAGCGTCGGGCTAGCCGTCTGGGACCGCAAGGAAACAGCGGAAGAGTTCTATCGCCGCGCCGACCGCCAGCTTTACGAGGCGAAGAGGCAAGGCCGCAACCGCGTCTGCGCCTAAAATCCCGTCCCTGAATTCGTGAGGCTGGCCGTCTGGCGCCGTTTTCTGCGCTTCCGATGCTCACGGACTCAAATGTCCGCTCCGCTTCGGTTCTCGAAAACAGCACCACCCGACTCAGCCTGACGAATTCCCTGACGGGATTTACCCAAGCGGTCCAGGCAGGGCGCGAGCTTAGCGCGGCTTCTCAATCGGCCGGCAGAACAGCCGGGTCGCAAGCTCAATCGTTTTGCGGGCGCAGGCCGAAGGTTGCGGGCTTGAGGCCGTAGCGCATGTCGAAATCGTCGTCCGATGGCGGGCGTGCGGCGGGTGGCTTGCGGTAGTCGGGGTCGCCGGCCTGGCGGCCTGAATCCACGACCTCGGCGAAGGCCATCGCCTGCTGCGTCGATTTCGGCACGTTGCGCAATCGTTCCACGATCGCCACCAGATCGACATCGTCGCCCGGCTTCGACGTGGCCTCTTCGCGTTTGGCGGTGCCGGGGAGCAGGTGGCTCGGCAGCTTTTCGAACTTCAGCCGCATGGTCGTCGCCACGCCTTCGCCGAAGGCGATGGCTTCGCGCTGGCCCATCGAGGACAGGAAGGCAAGCGTCGAGGCGGAAGAGTCGGCAATCGCCGAGCGGATGATCGCCTGGTCCTGCTCATTGGCAAGCCGCATGGCGAAGAAGGTCGAGCATTGCGACAGGATGGTCGGGTCGAGCTCGCCGGGGCGCTGGGTGACGACGCCGAGATAGCAGCCATATTTGCGGCCTTCCTTGGCAATGCGCGACAGCGCATGCCTGGTCGGCGCGAATCCGAGACGCGGGTCGGCCGGCATATAGCGGTGCGCCTCTTCGCACAAAAACAGAAGCTGCAGCTTGCCTTCGCTCCATAGAGCGAGATCGAAGGCCAGGCGCGCCAGCACCGAACAGACGGAATTGACCACTTCGGACGGCATGCCGGCCATCTCGAAGCAGGTCACGGGACGGCCATGATGCGGCACGCGGAAGATGTTGCCGATCGTCTCGTGGATGGTGTCCTCGATCAGGCGCGAGTTGAACATGAAGCGATAACGTGGATCGGCCGCCGCCGATTCGATGCGCGTCTTCAGCGATTTGAGCGTCGGGCGATCGGTCTTGCTTTCGAGCATGCCCATGCGCTCATCGATCTGCTTCAGCAGGTCGGCGATGCGGTAAGGCACTGGCGTATCGGCGGTCAGCGCATCGCTGCCCGAATACTGCGTCAGGGTCGATTCCAAAACCTTGGATCTTCCGTTCTGGATGTTCACGCTGGAGG
>NZ_RZRA01000705.1:0-3078 GCF_003998945.1 Mesorhizobium sp. M7A.F.Ca.CA.003.01.2.1
CCACGAGGCGAAAGATGTCATCGTGGCCGCTGACCGGCTGCTCGATGATTATCTCAGCCGTGTCGCCGGCGATCCGGCCATCCAGGATCTGCAGAACGCCATCCAGGCCGACAAGGCGCTCAAGAACCTCGACCTCGCCGAAACGCGGCACCAAGCCAAAATGTTCTGCGACCATGTCATCGCCTTGCTGGAGCCCGAGAGGCGCGAGCAGTTCGAACGCATGGTTCTGCTGATCTTCCAGCTCGCCGGCGGCGTGGTGCGCCTGGCGCTTGCCGAGGGCGAAGCGGAAAGCCGCCGGACCATCGAGGATTACCGGTCTATCATTCACACGCAGCTGCGGCTGTTCCTCTAGAGCCGCGCCTATTTCGCCCGATGGACGAGGCCTTCGAAGCCGTGTGTCAGATCCGAAGCGCCGGCCGCGAACATCTTGACGAGATTTTGCGGACGGCCGGGAGTCTTGTTCGCATCGAGGAGGATGGCCCTGCCCTCATGCATGACGAAATCGAATTTTCCATAGTCGAAGCCGAGTTCACGCCGGCGCTCACGCAGTTCGTCGGGCACCGGGACGGGCTCGCGCCGGATCGTCTCCGATGCCTTGACCAGGCCGTTCGGGGAGACGTAGCGGGTGCAGCGCTCTCGCTCTCCGCAAAACACCCAGAAACGAACAGCAAAACCGTCGGGTTCTCTCTCCGGAATGAACTTTTCCACGACGAGATCGTCGCAATCAAAGACGCCGTCTGGAACGTCGCCGAGAGATCCGTGGATCTCATAGGGGTGCAAGATTGGCAAATGCGGAAACGGCGGCTGTTTGCCCGCGCGCTCGGATCGCCGGTTGAGGAGCGTCTCCGGGATTCCCCGATTGTTGAGATTGCTTTTGACGATCACCTGACCTTGCCAGCTGTCGGTTTTGTCGATCAATGCACCACTGATCCGCCGTTTGGATATGTCGGCGGCGCCGATGTTGAGGCAGAATGCAAAACACCGGGCATAGTCGACATAGTCCGTTGGCGTCACCGTGGCATCGACATGCAATACCGCCATATCGGCGCTGACCGGCTTCGACAGGCCTTGCTGAACCCGAACCGAATGGCCGCGCCTTTTCAATTCCGCAAGAATGTCGAACAGCATGTATGGGCTGCTCCTGCGCAGCAGAATATCGCGCCTGCCCAGGAACCTGTCATGCTCATGCGTTATCACGGCGATACGCGCCACTATCCACCTCCTGGACTGTCTGTAGATGCCTTGAAATGTCTTGGCTTGTCCAACGACCTCTATTAAGCCCCGGTGATATCCAAAATCCAGGCGTGCAGGGGGCCAATGGAATTGCATGACAAATCATTGGGACGATTACCACCGCCATTGGAAACTTCTGGAAGCGCCGCTCCGGCCGACAGCGGAAACCGTCGCTATATTCGATCGCGAACTTGATCTCGGAAATGCCGATGTCCTTCTCTTGGGGGTTACCCCGGAATTGGCAGTTCTGGGCAAGTCGATGTTGGCGGTCGACCAGTCGGCGGCCATGATTTCCGGCGTATGGGCTGGCGACGACGGCTCGCGACGGGCAATCGCCGGCAACTGGCTTAACCTGCCCGTGGACCGCGCAAGCATCGACGCCGTCATCGGCGACGGATGCCTGTCGGCGGTCGCTTCCCAGGCGGCGCGCAGTTCGTTGTTTGGCGAGGTCGCCAGGGTGCTGAAGCCTGGCAGGCGCGCAGCGATCCGCGTCTTCGCACGACCGGAAACGGCGGACGATCTGTGCGGCATCGAAGCTCTGGTTCTGGCCGGCGGGATCGAGAATTTCCACGCGCTCAAATGGCGGATTGCGATGGCGTGTACGACCGACGACCGCGATTTTACCATCAAGGTGGCAACGATCCGCGATGCATTCGGCAGACTGTTTCCGGACCGCGAAGCTCTTGCCGCGCGAACAGGATGGAGCATGAGCTCGATCAACACGATCGACGTCTATGCAGGCTCGGACATAAGCTACAGCTTCGCGACGCTGGCCACGCTGACCAACGAGGCAGCCAACTGGTTCGGCGACGTGCGCGTCGTGCCGAGCGGAAGCTATCCGCTGGCGGAACGGTGCCCGCTTCTGGTGCTCGGTTCGGCCAGGCACCGGTAAGTTCATCATCATGCGCCAAGAGGCGCTCCGAGCGCCTTGACTCCGGCGCGCCGCCAGCCTATTTCAGCGCCACGTTAGCACTCGCCTTTGGTGAGTGCTAACCACATGTCCGGCGCCGCCGGATGGAGGAACTGTTTCTCACCGTTCTCATCGAGGAAGAAAAAATGGCAAAGTCGAAGTTCCGCCCGCTTCATGACCGCGTGGTCGTTCGCCGGGTCGAATCCGAATCCAAGACCGCTGGCGGGATCATCATCCCCGACACGGCAAAGGAAAAGCCGCAGGAAGGCGAGATCATCGCTGTCGGCTCCGGCGCTCGTGACGAAGCTGGCAAGCTGGTCCCGCTGGACGTCAAGGCCGGCGACCGCATCCTGTTCGGCAAGTGGTCGGGCACCGAAGTCAAGCTCAATGGCGAAGACCTTCTGATCATGAAGGAATCCGACATCATGGGCATCATCGGCTGATATCAGGCCTTTCCGTCAACTGAATTCCCGGGCTCGATCAAAGCCCCTGCCAGGAGCTAAAAATGGCTGCCAAAGACGTAAAATTCTCCCGTGATGCCCGCGAGCGCATGCTGCGCGGTGTCAACATCCTCGCTGACGCGGTGAAGGTCACGCTCGGCCCCAAGGGCCGCAACGTGGTCATCGACAAGTCGTTCGGCGCCCCGCGCATCACCAAGGACGGCGTCACCGTCGCCAAGGAAATCGAGCTTGAGGACAAGTTCGAAAACATGGGCGCGCAGATGGTCCGCGAAGTTGCTTCGAAGACCAACGACATCGCTGGCGACGGCACCACGACCGCGACCGTTCTGGCGCAGTCGATCGTCCAGGAAGGCCACAAGGCCGTTGCCGCCGGCATGAACCCGATGGACCTGAAGCGCGGCATCGACCTCGCGGTAACCGACGTCGTTGCGACCCTGATCAAGAACGCCAAGAAGATCAAGACCTCCGAAGAGG
>NZ_RZRA01000706.1:0-3068 GCF_003998945.1 Mesorhizobium sp. M7A.F.Ca.CA.003.01.2.1
GTCAGGCGGTCAGCGCCAGCGGGTTGCGATCGCCCGTGCCATCTTGCGCGACGCGCCGATCCTGTTGCTCGACGAGGCCACCTCGGCACTCGACGCCGAAAGCGAAACGCTGGTGCAGACGGCATTGGAACGGCTGATGCAGGGCCGCACCACGATCGTCATCGCCCACCGCCTGGCAACGGTGCTGAAGGCCGACAGGATCCTGGTCATGGATGGGGGCTCGATCGTCGAGGAAGGCACGCATCAAAGCCTTGTCGCCAAGGGCGGCATCTATGCACGGCTGGCCAAGCTGCAGTTCGAAACCGGCGCCAGTGCTTTCAGGGGCGCGGCGGAATAGGCAGATCTGGCGCTGTGGCGACAGCCGCTATGCGGCTCCATAGCGCTGTTTCAGATGGTTCACGAAATAGGTGGCGTTGAGCTTTTCGCCTGTGGCGCGTTCGAGCAGGTCCGGCGTCGACCAGCGTGACCCCTGTGACCAGATTTTTTGGCGGCGCCAGTCGTTGATCGCCTCGAAATTGCCTTTGGCGAGATCCTCGTCGGCGGCAGGATGCTCCCGCGTCAGCGCCGCCCATTGCTGTGCTGCCATCATCGCGCCCAGCGTGTAGGAGGGGAAGTAGCCGAAAGCTGCCCCGGGCCAATGCACGTCCTGCATTGGCCCGTCGGCTGGGTTGTCGATGGTGGAAAGGCCGAGGTAGTCGCGCATCTTGGCGTCCCAGGCTTCGGGCAGATCGGCCACCTCCAGCCGGCCCGAGACGAGTTCCTGTTCCAGTTCGTAGCGCAGGATGACATGCAGGGGATAGGTCACCTCGTCGGCATCGACCCGGATCAGGCCGCGTCCGACGCGATGCACGTGCGGCAGGATGTCGTCGAGCGACCAGGCTTCGCCGAGATGCTTTTCAACCACTGGCAGCGCCCAGCGCCAGAAGGCCGGGTTGCGGCCTAGCTGCTTCTCGACGAACAGGCTCTGGCTTTCATGCACGGCCATGCCGCGCGCTTTGCCGAGCGGCCAGTGCGACCATGCCTTGGGCAGGTTCTGTTCGTAGAGCGCATGGCCGGTCTCGTGCAGCACGCCCATCAGCGCCGACAGGAAGTCGGACGTCTTGTAGCGGGTGGTGATACGCACGTCGCTCGGCACGCCGCCGCAGAAAGGGTGGTGCGACACCGACAGCGACCCATGCGTCAGGTCGAAGCCGACTGCCGTCATCATGGCAAGGCCGAGCTCGCGCTGCCGATCGATCGCATAGGTGCCCGAAAGCGGCTTCAGCGGGCGCTTGCGCTGCCGTGCGTCCTGGATCGCCAGCGCCTCCGGCACGAAACTTTTCAGAAAAGCCTTCAGGTCGCTGAACACAGGCGTGATGTCGGCGGTGCGGTTGCCGGGGTCGTACTGCTCCATCAGCGCGTCATAGGGGGCCAGGCCGAGCACATCGGCACGCAGCGCCGCCTCCTCGCGCACCAGCGCCACGACGCCTTCCAGCGCCGGCTGGAAGCCTGCCCAGTCGTTCTTGGCGCGCAGGCCGCGCCACAGCTGCTCGCAACGCATGCGCGCGGTCGTCTGGCGTTCGACGAATTCGACCGGCAGGCAGGTCAGGTTGGTGTATTGCCGCCGCAGTTCCGAGACGGCGGCGCGCTGCTCCTCCCCCAGCGCTTCCTGTTCGGCCGCGGCGATCCAGTCTGCTATCTCGGGCGCCGTTGCCCTGGTGTGATACATGCCGGCCAGTGCCGACATCGCCTCGGCACGCTTCTCGCCGCCGCCGACGGCCATGTGCGTGGCCTCATCGGCACCGAGGATGGCCAGCGCATGCTCGAGCGCTTCGAGCTTGTGACCGAGGTCGTCGAGTTTCTGAAAGGACATGGCGACTTCCGTGATTGGGACGGCGCGAAAAGACACCAACGCAAAAGCGTTGGCAACCCTCGGATGCCGTCCGGCAAATGCACCTTGCGCAGGCGAGGCCGCGCATGAAATGCTGCCGGCAACACATCAAGGGGGAAAAAATGATCGGCAACATCCTGGTCGGGCTGGTGGCCTTGATCCATGCCTACATCGTCTATCTGGAGATGGTGCTGTGGGACACGCCGCGCGGGCACAAGGCTTTCAACCTGACCCCGGAATTCGCCAGTGCCTCGAAAGTGCTCGCGGCCAATCAGGGACTTTATAACGGGTTCCTCGCCGCCGGGTTGATCTGGGGGCTATACCTTGGTGCGGCCGGGTTCCAGGTCAAGGTCTTCTTTCTGGCTTGCGTGGCCATTGCCGGCCTCTATGGCGCGGCAACGGTCGGGCGCAAGATCCTGTTCATCCAGACCGTGCCGGCGGTGATCGCCCTGATCGCGGTATTGCTCGGCTGGTAAAAAGGACGCCCGCGGGATCGCTCTCGAAGGCGCCAGGCGGTTCCTTCCTCTTGGACCGTTTCGGGCGCTATGGCCTCAGCCGTTCGGGTAATTGCCGCCGTCGGCGCCGTCGCCGATCATGAAGCCGCTGCCGGTGTCGATCATCAGCCGCTGGTCGACATTGTCGAGACGGCGCAGCAGATCATGGTATTGCGCGGCCGGTATCCTGCCGTGATCGGAGGCGGCGACTTTCTCTGCCGCCTGACTGATGTGGGCCGTGCGCATTTCCAGGCGTTCCGCCACAGCCGGGGTGATGTTGTTGGCCTGTCTTGCGTCCACGATGCCCTGCCGGACGCCCTGCACCTGTTGGATAAGCGCCTCGACACGCGGGCCAGTCATATCGGTTGGATCGGTCGCGTCGAGAGCGCCCTTGTGATGGCCCGCGGCATAGGCGCCGGCAAGCGGAACGGCGATGAGGAGCGCCGTGAGTGTTGCAGTTCTAAGCGAGGTCTTGGGAGTGAAAGAGCGCATCACGCGTCTCCTCTTGTAGAGGGAGGCGGCGGTTGTCCGCCTGCCTTCCAGCCTTGGGCCGTCCGGTTCCGTCGCGTCGCGATGAGGGGGGATTCATCGCCGGCGGTTCTCGGCCCGGGCGGCAGGCTAGGACCGCCCTGCGACAATGTGTAATTAAAAAAAGATAATCTTTTCAGGCCTTGCCCGCCTCCATCTGCGCCCTAGGGTTGAAC
>NZ_RZRA01000707.1:0-3060 GCF_003998945.1 Mesorhizobium sp. M7A.F.Ca.CA.003.01.2.1
TCTGCGCATAGACGACGTCGATGTCCGGATGGTCCACCAGCTCGGCGATCAGCTTCAGGCTGATGTCCAGGGAATGCTGGAGGTCGGCGTCCATGATCAGCACCATGTCGCCGCGCGACTGGTCGAGGCCGGCGAGCACCGCGACTTCCTTGCCGAAATTGCGGCTGAGGCGCACGATCTCCCACGACCCCGTCAGCGCTTGCGAAAACCGCACGGCGCCATCGTCACGACTGCCGTCATCGACCAGGATCTTGTGTACGGTCATGCCGAAGCGTTGTGCCACGGCCACTTCGAGCTCGCCCAGCAGGCGCGCGAAGGCCGATGCCGATGCCGCCTCGTTGAAGAACGGTGCGACGATATCGAGGCTCGGCCGCAACTCAACCATTGGCGACTCCCGCATTCACCACCTTTTCCCGTGCCTTGGCCCAGAACCACCAGATCAGCGAACCGGCGATAAAAGTGACGGCGACCGGCCGGAACCAGGGGAAGAGGAAATCGTGCACATGGCGCTCGACGCCGCTCAACCCGGTCACGAACAGCGTCGTCGACAGCACCGAGGCAAGGACGCCGCCCCGTTCTTCACGCCACAACAGGGCGATGGCAAGACCGGCTGGTACCGCGATCATGGCAAAGGTGTTTGGCTCGACGCGCGGGTTGAAGACGCACATGTAGAAAGTGGCTGTCAGGAAGATCGCCAGCGCCGCCTTTCCCTGTTCGAGCCTGCGGTCGAACCAGATGACGGCAGAAAGCGTAAACAGGGCCATGACCATGCGCACGATCGTTGCGCCGAATTCCGGTATCGGCAGTCCTATCGTGGTGAACGGTGCCGTGAAATCGGTGGGCACGAAATGGCTGGTGTTGTCGACGGCCATGGAGGTCAGCATCTGGATGAAGACACGATGCTGATCGTTGAGATAGCCGGCGGGAGCAAAAGCGTAAGGCAGTGCCAGCACGAACAGCAGCGCCAGCACCAGCACCGGTATCAGCCGGAGCCGAAGGGCTCCTACCAACAACAGCATTATGATCGCGGTCGGCTTGGCGATGATGGCAAGCGAAGCCCAGAAGAACGTCTCCGCCCGCCGCCCTTCCAGCGCCGACAGGGTGAGAAGCCAGCAAGCGCCGGTCAAAAGGATCGTCGCCTGGCCGTTGCGGATCGCCCCCACCGCCATCGGCAAAGCGAGGAAAAGACCGAAAGAAAGCAGCCATGTCAGTTCGCCGCCGCCGAGCTTGCGCACCTGCCGCATCGCGGCGTAGGTCAGCACCGCAAAGCCAATGGAATGCCAAACCAAGCCGCCCAGATGCGGACCAAGCTTGACTATTGGAGTGTAGAGCGCGGCAAAGGCCGGCGCGTAGAGATACCCCATCTCGGACTGGGTGTCGTAGAGCGGCAGACCGGCCTGAAGCGCCACGCTGCCGTCGATATAGGCCTGCCATACCGTCCGCGTGTGCGGTGACCACAGGACCAGGGCAAGAACGACCAGGAACGCTCCGATCCACAGGCCAAACCCCAAACGGTCGAAAACCGGCTTGGAAATCGTCATCAAGGCGCTCCACACAATCCCGGAACTGGATCAGTCCAGCCTGTCCCGGCATTCGATGGCGGCGGCATATCACGGACGAAGTGGCGTGGCATAGGGGGCTGACGAACGTCAGGGCCGCACCTCCTTCGCCTCGAATATGCGTTCCCACCTTCATGGCTGCCGTCCGAGGCTGGCGACCTGACTAATCGTCAGTGAATTCGGGCAAACGAAAATAGGGGTTGCGCGGATCAAAGGGATATTTCGGCTCGCCCTTACCAGCAAGAACAGCCCCCGGAATCAGCACGCCTTTCGGCCCGAACTGATAGTCGATGCCGGCACAGAGGTGAGCGAGATCCTGGTAGTTGAAACTGCGCAACGCACTGCCACCTTCAAATGCAGCTGTTTTGAGTTGCTCAGGCATGAGCGGCCCGATCATCCTGTCGCGATAGGCTTTGATCTTGGCCTTGTTGAGTCTGGAGGCCTGACATTCGGCGCCGACGACCCGCGCCAGCATGATGTTCCTGACCGCAGTCCCGGCAGGATCATCCAGCGGGGCCGAATATTTCTTGAGAAAGTAATTCGTACCGGGATCGTTCGTCATCGCCTTGCGCCAAAACGGCGGGAACTTTTCGGCAGCCTGTTCTCACAAGCAGCCCCTTTTTTGCAGTAACTGGACTTCGCTCGCCAGCCATTTCGTTCAAGGCCGGATGAACACCTTGCCGTTGGGTTTGGCCAGTTCGGCTGGCAGCCGCGCCATTGCTTCGGCAAGCGGCACCACCGCCGTCACGTCGGTCGACCAGCGCCCATCGGAAAAACGCTTCTGCGCTTCCAGGATCGCCGGGCCGCGACGGTCGCGGAACTGGCGCATCCACTCACTCAGCCAAAACCCTTCGATATGCTTGTGCTGGAAGATCAGTTGGCCGGGCTCGCGGATAACGGTGGCTTCGGGATCGAGCCGCCCATAAATGATCCAGCGCGACCGCTTCGGCATGACGTCGAAGATGGCGGAGGCAAGCGGCCCGGTTACCGCGTCAAGGAAGATGCGCGGCTGTTCGGCCTTCATCACCTCGCGCAGCGCCGCCTTGAAATCCGGCGCCCTTTCATTGAGCACGTGCGCCGCGCCAAGCGCATTCAGAGCCGCGATCTGGTCGTCGCGGCGCACGGTGACGATCGGCCGGAAACCCTCTTCGCTGGCCAGGCCGATGATCAGCTTGCAGAGCTGGCTGGCGCCGGCGGTCATGACGAAGGCCTTCTCGCCTTCCTCCTTGACGATGTCGAACATGGCGAGCGCCGTGAGCGGGTTGACGATCATCGCCGCACCGTCCTCGTCGCGAACGGTGTCGAGCAGCGGGATGCAGGCAGCCGCCTCGGCGACGGCATAGTCGGCCCACGAGCCCCAGTTGGTGACGCCGGTGGCAAAGGCCACGCGCTTGCCGATCAGGCTTTTGGGATAGGGCTCGTCCCCGCTGGCGACGACAATGCCGACACCCTCGAAACCGGCCGGCTGGCCCTTGGCACGCGGCTGGCCGTACTCTGTCTC
>NZ_RZRA01000708.1:0-3059 GCF_003998945.1 Mesorhizobium sp. M7A.F.Ca.CA.003.01.2.1
AGCAGTCGGTCCGGCCGCGCGACACCGAGCTTCATGTAGTCGGCCAGATTGGTGCCGCCGGCGATGAATTGCGTGTCGGCGCCGGTTGGCGGAACGCGCACGGCATCGACACGGGATGCCATGGCGATTGCAGCGGAGACGCTGGTTGGTCTTTCATAAACGAAGGGGCGCATCCTAAGCCCTCCTGATCTCGTCGCGCGCCTGGACGATCGCCGCAACGATGTTGGGATACGCCGCACAGCGACATAGATTGCCGCTCATATATTCGCGAATGTCATCTTCCGATCCAGCATGGCCTTCGTTGATGCAACCGATTGCGGACATGATCTGACCCGGTGTGCAATAGCCGCATTGAAAGGCATCGTGGTCGACGAAGGCCTGCTGGACCGGATGCAGTTCCCCGTCCGTCGAGGCCAGGCCTTCCACCGTTGTGATCTCCCGCCCCTGGTTCATGACGGCAAAGCTCAAGCAGGACAGTACCCGCTTTCCATCGATCAGAACCGTGCAGGCGCCGCACTGACCGTGATCGCAACCTTTCTTGGTGCCGGTCAGGCCGACGTGGTCGCGCAGAGCGTCAAGCAGGCTGGTTCGATTGTCGAGCGCGAGATTGTAGGTCTGTTTGTTGATACGCATTGAAACCGCCGACAAGTCGCGCGGTTCGGCTGGCTTTGCGGACGCTGGCTGGGCAGCTCTCGTCGGGGAATTCACAAGCGGCATCGCCGCCGCCGCCGAAACAGAGGCCGTCATGAACATGCGTCTGCTCAGGCCACTGGACATCTTGGCATCGGGCATGGCTGGCTCCGGGCTGGCTGGGTCTCAAGCGGCCCAAACCAGTCGCGGAGGACAAAGTTCCCTCCTCACGAGCCTGTGATCCTTTTTCTGCTGGCGGGATCGATATAACCGGAACCTCGCCTGTCGAGCGATGGTTGTGTGCCAAGAGCCGGTGTGTGCCAAGGGCCGGAAGGAGGCGATCATGAGCGATGGTCGGCATGACAAGGACGGTGACAATGGACCTGTGTTCTCTGCGGAGCAGGCGAGACAGGGCGAGATCATCCTGCGAACGCGCACGCGTCGGGTTATGTTCATAGCCGGCTTGGTCGGTATCGTGATCCTGGCCATCGTGGTCAGGTTGGCAATCGGCTGAACCAATTCCGCCAGGCGCGAAACCGTGCCCGGTCGCCAGGAACCTTTTACGACCAGTTGTCGTTGACTGGCCACGGTCAAAACTCCTGGGAGTTCTCCCGTGGACGCGAAAACCCAAACCGAAGAATCTGAAACCGGCGACACGCACGCCACGTCACGCAGGGCCACCTCAGAGGCGGCGCCAAAGCACCGGAGAGACGTCGGTCAGGAGCACAAGCAGGATAAGCAGGCCGGAGAACCAAAGCCCAGCCTGCTGAGCTTCCCTCGGCGGCACCCTTACATATCCATCGCCATCCTGCTCGCAGTGCTGCTGATTGCCGTAGGGCTGGTCTTGTGGTGGCTGGACGCGCGTCAGTATGAATCGACCGACGATGCTTTCATCGACGCCCGCACGGTGACGATCGGTGCCGAGATATCGGGTCGTATCACCGATGTCGCGGTCACCGACAACCAGTCTGTGAAAGCCGGCGACGTGCTCTTGCGCATCGACGACAGCGACTATCAGGCAAGCCTGGCGGAAGCCGACGCCGGTGTGGCCTCGGCGCAGGCCGAGATCGTCGATGTCGGTGCACAGATCGAAGCACAAAACGCCAAGATCGATGCGGCACAGAAGCAGGTGGCGCAGGCCCAGGCCGCGCTCGAGTTTGCCAAAGCGGAGGACAAGCGCAACCGTGAGCTGCTGGCCAAGGGAACCTCCACCCAACAGCAGGCGGAACAGGCCGCTTCTACCCTGCGCCAGGACCAGGCCGCCCTCGACAGCGCCGGAGCAAACGTGGCAGCCGCGAAAAGCCAGGTCACTGTTCTGCAAGCACAGACCAAGAGCGCGCAAGCAAAGCTCAATCAAGCCAAGGCCAGCCAGGAGCAGGCCCGCACCATGCTGTCGCGCACCATCATAACCGCGCCTGTCGCCGGTCGCGCCACCAGTATCACGGCCGCCAAGGGCACCTACGCCCAGCCTGGTCAGGTGCTGATGATGTTCGTTCCCGACGAGGTCTGGGTGAAGGCTAATTTCAAGGAGACCCAGCTTGATCTGATGCGGCCGGGACAGCCCGTCGACATCGATATCGACGCCTATCCCGAAAAGAACTTCCACGGCCGCGTCGACAGCATCCAGGCGGGCAGTGGCACCGCCTTCAGCCTGCTGCCGGCCGAGAATGCCACCGGCAACTTCGTCAAGGTGGTGCAGCGCGTGCCCGTGAAGATCGTCTTCGACCGACCGCCGGGCGTGCTGCTGGGTCCAGGCCTGTCGGTGGTGCCGACAGTCAAGGTGAGATGAGCGCCGTCGAAATGGCTGGTGAACGGAGCGAAACCCGGTCCGCCGCCGGCGGGCGCAATCCGTGGCTGATCGCAGTCGTCGTCTCGATCGCCACCTTCATGCTGGTGCTCGACACCTCGATCGCCAACGTGGCGCTGCGCAACATCGCCGGCAGCCTCGCGGCCGGGATGGACGAAAGCACCTGGGTGATCACCACCTATCTGGTCGCGAATTCCGTGATCATCCCGGTTAGCGGCTGGTTGGCCAGCGTCATCGGCCGCAAGCGTTACTACATGCTTTGCGTGGCGATCTTCACCATAGCGTCGCTGCTGTGCGGCCTGGCGCCCAATCTGGAAATGCTCATCGTCTTCAGGATCCTGCAAGGCCTCGGGGGCGGCGGCATGGCACCCAGCGAACAATCCATTCTCGCCGACACCTTTCCACCCGAAAAACGCTCCCAGGCATTTGCTCTTTACGGCATTGCCGTCATCGTCGCACCGACAGTCGGGCCGACCATCGGCGGTTGGCTGACCGACCATTTCTCCTGGCACTGGATATTCTTCATCAATGTCCCGTTCGGCATCATGTCGCTTGCCTTGGTGCAGTGGCTGGTGGTCGAGCCTGATGTGCTCGAGCGCGAACGGCAGGAACGGTTGAAGGG
>NZ_RZRA01000709.1:0-3059 GCF_003998945.1 Mesorhizobium sp. M7A.F.Ca.CA.003.01.2.1
TCCAGCAGCATGTCGCCCGAGCAGAGCTCAAGGCCTGAGCCGCCTGTTGCCGGATGCAGGCCGGCGATGGCGAGCGCCCTGCCCGTCTCCACCTTGCAGGCAACCGACTGGTCGTCGATCGAGCCCTTGGCGCGAAGCGTGATCATGGCCTGCGAAGCGTCGTCACGATAGGCCTGCTTCAGCGGCGCCTGCATGGCCTTCAGTTCGGTCGCATCCATCCGCTTTCCCCTTTCGTCGACTGCTTGCGTCACCGGCATGCGCCGTCCGGTCAAGATTTGCGCCGATCACCTTGGGAAGGCAATGCCATTCCGCAACAGGTGCCAGCCGCCTACACCGATATCCCAAATGGGACATTGACGGACAAGGTCCCAAAAAAGTCTGATCCGGGCAAGTCATCACTCCATTTCCCGGCGGTCCCCGATGCCTCGAACCCTCTCGACAAGGCCGAAACAGGATGGGTTTCGCGCGCCCGGCGAATTCGAACCCAAGTCAGGCTGCTGGATGATCTGGCCGGAGCGGCCGGACACCTGGCGCCTCGGCGCCAAGCCCGCGCAAAAACTGTTCGCCGATGTCGCCGCGGCGATCGCGCAAAGCGAGCCGGTGACGGTGGCGGCTTCTGCTCGCCAGTGGCAGAATGCCCGAGCGCGATTGCCTGGCCATGTGCGTGTCGTGGAGATGTCCACCAATGATTCCTGGCTGCGCGACAGCGGTCCCAACTTCGTCGTCAACGATCAAGGCGACGTGCGTGGCGTCGATTGGATCTTCAACGCCTATGGCGGTTTTGACGGCGGCCTCTATTCGCCATGGGACCTGGATGACCTTGCGGCGCAAAAAGTGCTCGAAATCGAGAACATGGATCGCTACCGCGCACCTCTGATCGCCGAGGGTGGCGGGTTGCAGTGCGACGGTCAGGGCACGCTCATCACGACGGAGCAATGCCTGCTCAACCGAAATCGCAACGCTCATCTCGGCAAGGCCGAGGTGGAGCGCCAGCTTGGCGACTATCTCGGTGTCGACACCGTCATCTGGCTGCCACGCGGCTTTGCCTTCGACGAGACCGACGGCCATGTCGACGACGTCTGCTGCTTCGTGCGCCCCGGCGTGGTCGTGCTGAGCTGGACCGACAATCGGGACGACCCACAATATGAGATCGTGCGCGAAGCCGAGGCGGTGTTGCGTTCGGCTCGTGATGCGAAGGGCCGCGCGCTGGAAGTTCACCGGCTGCCCCATCCCTTGCCGATCGAGATGACGCCGGAAGAAAGCGACAGCGTGGACCGGCTGGATTCGACCTGGGCGCGACCGGCCGGAAACCGGATCGCGGCGAGCTACATCAACTACTATCCGGGCAACAGCGTCGTGGTGGTGCCGCAGTTCGGCTGCGATCTCGATGTGAAGGCCAAGCGGACGCTGGCCGAGCTGTTTCCCGACCACCGAATAGTCGGCATCGAAAACTCGCGAGAGATCCTGCTGGGCGGCGGCAATGTCGCCTGCATCACCTTGCCGGTCTATGCCCCGCAACGACGTTGAGGGACGGAGCATGCCGAGAACACATAGCGAAAACGGAGGACATTCATGCGCGCTCTGATCTTCTCAACCCTGCTTGCCTGCGGCGTCTGCGCAAATGCGGCTTCGGCGGACGAGGAAAAGATCGTCAACGTCTACAACTGGTCCGACTACATCGCGCCGGACACGGCCGAGAAATTCGAGAAGGAAACGGGAATCAAGGTTCGTTACGACGTCTATGACGGCAACGAGGTGCTTGAGACCAAGCTGCTCACCGGCGGCTCCGGATATGACGTGGTCTACCCTTCAGCCTATCCGTTCCTCAAGAACCAGGTGAAAGCAGGGGCTTTCCTGGAACTCGACAAATCGAAGCTTGCCAACCACTCGAAGATCGATCCGCAAGCCCTCGCGCTGATCGCCGGCGCCGACCCGCAGAACCTGCATGCAGTGCCCTATATGGCGGTCACCGACGGCATTGGCTACAACGTCGCTGCGGTGAAGCAGCGGCTGCCGGACGGGCCGACAGATTCCTTCGCCATGGTCTTCGACGTCGATGTGGTCAAGAAGCTGTCCGATTGCGGTGTAGCTATCATCGATGCGCCGGCTGAAGTCATCCCGATGGCGATGAACTACCTTCACATCAACCCCAAATCGACCAGTCCCGACGACCTCGCCAAGGTCGAGGACCTGCTGGTCAAGGTGCGGCCCTACATCCGCTATTTCCATTCGTCGAAATACATCAACGACCTCGCCAACGGTGACATCTGTGTGGTGTTGGGCTGGTCGGGCGACATACTCCAGGCAAGGACCCGTGCGGCGGAATCCGTGAAGAAGCTGGAGATCGCCTATTCCATCCCCAAAGAAGGCACGCTCATCAACTTCGATACGATGGCGGTACCGAAAGATGCGCCGCATCCCGACAACGCCCAGGCCTGGATCAACTTCAATCTGCGGCCCGATATCGCCGCGGCCAATTCCAGCTATGTCTCCTACGCCAATGCGATACCGGAGTCCCTGCCGCTGATGGACAAGGCCATAGCCAGCGACCCCGGCGTCTTTCCGCCTGATGCCGTGAAGGCCAAACTGTTCGTGGTGGACAACAACGACCCAAAGCTGCTGCGATCCCAAAACCGCATGTGGACGCGCATCGTGACGGGACAATAGAGCAATTCCAGAAAAAGTGCGCAGCGGTTTTCCCGGGAAAAGCGCGTAGCGCTTTCCCTTGGGAATTGCGTCAAAGCAAAAAGACAGAGCCGGGCGGAAGCCGTCAGGCTCAAGCGGCTTCGCGGATGGCCGCCAGCAACTCGACCTGGGAGTGCACACCGAGCTTGCGATAGATCTGCTTGATGTGGTTGCGGACGGTCCCGGGCGAGATGGCGAGGCATCGCGAAATCGTCTTGGCGTTGCCACCATCGACCAGATGCCGCGCAATCTCGGTCTCGCGCCTGCTCAGCCGCGAGCGAGCGTCACCGATTGCGGCGCCCTTGTGCCGGAAGCGGCACAGATGGAGCAATCTTTCCAAAATGAGCCTTGTCGCGCTGCTTGCCGCGCAAGCC
>NZ_RZRA01000070.1:0-10094 GCF_003998945.1 Mesorhizobium sp. M7A.F.Ca.CA.003.01.2.1
TCGACGAGGACGCGGTGATCATGGACCAGCCCGCCAGCTCCAGCGTGCGTTATGCCGCCGAGCGTGGCCCGGCGATCGAGATGTCCTGGCAAGGGGTTCGGGAGTTGGGCGTCTGGTCAAAGCCGGGCGGCGCGCCGTTCCTGTGCATCGAACCCTGGCACGGCCTTGCAAGCCCGGTGGATTTCGATGGTGATTTTGTCGACAAACCAGGCCTGATGCTGATCGCGCCGGGTGCAAGTCGCGTGATGAGCTATCAGGTACGTCTGCTGCCAATAGCCAATTGGAGTGCGCTCAGTGAATTCTGAAACGATCGAGATCTACCATCCACGTGGTGTTTCAAATTTGGGCCAATGGGACATTGGTGGTCTCAAGCTCAAAGTCTATGGTCTCGTCGCAGACAACAGAAAGATCGACGAACCCATGGCGACTCTGGCGCAGTCATTCGTGCGACAGGAGGTTCTGCCGCGTGTGGCGGACGAGGGTGACGAGAATGGCATGGGCTTTGTGATCATTCATCCTGGTGAGCTCGGTGTGTCCATCTTAGCTCACTGGTGGATACAGGGTTCGGTGCTTTGTCAGCACATCTATCGGAAGCTGTATTCCGCAACCGAACCGATGGACACGGTTAAGAGACCTGTTATTGCCTGTGTTTGGGAATTGGCTCTGATGAATGCCGAGCAGGAAGCTTGGCGAAAAACGATGATGAAAGGCGAGCCCAATCCATTGGGATACATGGGCGCTTGGGCTGACTTCGAAGCTGCATAGAGGCTGCTCATGATCGACTATTGCGTGGTCGCCCAGATCGTCGGTGCCCAATGAAGCTGTACTTCAGCCGCAATCCCAATCCTCGATTGGCGGTCGCGATCGCACGCTATCTCGAAACGAAACTGGACTTCGAATTCGCCTCGCCATTCGCTGCCGGGCAAATGGAGAAATTTCGCCGGTTAAATCCCAACCTCTCACTGCCCATCCTTGTGGATGATGAGGGAAAGAGCCTCTGGGAGGCAGACGCCATAGCCTGCAGGCTGTCGCGCCACGCGCATTCGGATTTCTGGCGCACCGGCGATGACGAACCTGAGATGATCCGGTGGCTCAGCTGGGGCAAGGAGCACTTCGCACTCGCTTGCGACACGGTGCATTTCGAACGTGGGACGAAACAGCGGTACGGCATCGGCCCGATCGATCAGAAGCGGGTGGAGGAGGGCCTGAACCAATTCCATACGGCTGCGGCAATACTCGACGCCGTGCTTGCCGAGCGGCAGTGGCTGGTCGGCAATTCGGTTTCCTATGCCGATTTTCGAATGGCGACCTTCCTACCGTTCAACGACGCCGCCAGACTGCCGCTCGACGATTATCCCTCTGTCAGCCGCTGGTACCGTCGACTTGAAGACATCGACGCCTGGCGTGACCCTTTCAAAGGGATGGATGCACCCGAATTGCCGCCGGTGCCGCAAATGGCCGTCGCGGATCAGCGGTGAGAACGCGCGCGAAGAGCAGCGCAGCAGGCCGAGCCTACCAAGGCGATGATGTGCGGGGGACCGGATGAATATCTATGTCCTGAGCGTGATCGAAGGACAGGAATGGGTCCTTCCTCGGCAGGCGGACGACTACCAGCTGTTTTCGACGCTCTGCGGCCGGAAGCAGACACAATGGCATCCGCCCAGGATGGAGATCCTGCGCGAACACGACGACGGTACGCTCCGGCAATATTCAGATTTTCCATGGCTTGGCGAGCATGTGCTCATCCTGCGAGCGAGGGCGTCGAAGTTGCTTCGGCCAACCCTCCAACCATACGGTGAATTCCTGCCGCTTCCTGCTGACGAGCCAATATCGCTCTTCAATGTCACCACCGTGATCGATGCACTGGACGAGGAACGTTCAAAGATCGTTCGCTTTGACGATGGCGGCGTCATGGTGATCGAAAGCCTCGTCCTTCGAGCGGACGCAATCGGCGGTACCGAGATATTCAAGCTGCCCGAGCGTGCCGACGGGGTGCGAACATCCGATATTTATCTGCAGGAGACGATCGTACGCCGGATCGGGGAGCTTGGGCTCAAGGGCATTGCTTTCAACCTGGTCTGGAGCGACGAGCCGGTCGGACGAGGCAGGATCGAATACCCAGGTGTCAAAAAGGGCATTTCAACCGCAAGCTCGCTCACGCGCCTTTGGGCCGCTCTGCGGCGAAGAGCGGGATTTTGACATCAAACCTGCCGGACGACGGTGCCGACCACATTGACAAGAAGGCGCGCGGCGGTCAGCGCTGACAGGCCGTCAATATCGGCCGGAGGATAGAACTCGACAAGGTCGAATCCTGCGATCCTGGCCCGTTTGCCGAGGCCGGCGATCAGGTCGATTACCTGCGTGTAGGTGAGGCCGCCGGGTGTACGCGCCGCCACGCCCGGCATGATGCTTGGATCAAGGCTGTCGCAGTCGAGGGTGACGACGACCCGCGCGGCTTCCGGAATATGCCGGAGCGCGGCTTCGACGCCCTGGGCATGAACCTCGCGGGCGGTCACGAAGCGGCTGCCATAGCGCCGGGCTGCTTCGATTTCGGCGATGCGCGCGCTGCCGACGCTGCGCAGACCGACCTGCACCATGCCGGCGACATGCGGCATCTCGCTTGCCCTGCGCATCGGGCTCGAATAGCCGTGGCGTTCGCCATGAACCTCGTCGCGCCAGTCTATATGGGCGTCGACCTGCAGGACCCAGACCGGCCCGTGCTCTGCAAAGCCGGCGAGGAAGGGAATGGTCATGGAACAGTCGCCGCCGATCAGGATCGGCACAGCCGGCAACGTCAGGATCTCGCGCGTTTTTGCCTCGATCCTGGCCCGGTTGCCGGCATTGTCATGCATGGTGGTCAAGATATCGCCGGCGTCGACGCAAGAGTCCGGCTTGCCGTCGAACAGCGGGCCGCCAAGATCGAAATCCCAGTGCTCGACGAACGCGGCATCGTCCTGGCTGGCAGCACGGATGGCGTTGGCGGCCAAGGCATAGCCGCTGCTGTCCTTGCCGGGATAGGTGCTGCCGTGACCGGCCCCGAAGATCACCGCACGAGGCACGCGGCTATCTGCAAGACGGTCGGGAAAGCCGAGAAAGGGAGGCGAGGGGGTCATGCCTTGATGGTCCTGATGATGGCTTGGCGCACGCCGATCGGGGTGCGGTTAGATCAAGCGCCTCGGCTTCAGCTTTGTACCCGATTGGGTAAGCCCAATAAACTCTAAAACGATCGAGATCGAGCACCCACGGGGTGTTTCAAATTTGGGCCAATGGGACATTGGCGGCGGCATGGGCCGATTCCGAGGCGACATAGAGACTTGCGCGCCGGCGATGACGTTGGGCCGGGCTTGGATCGGCAGGCGCGATCCCGAAATTTCCAGTACGTGACGAGAATGAACCTTTGGCTGGCCGCCCGGTAGCGGAACCAGGCGGGGTTCACGTTGTTACCACAGCGGGCGACTGCCGGTTGCCGGATTCGGAGTCATCGTTTCATGACCAATGGCCCATTGCCTGAAAACGTTCTGGTCTCGCTTCCCATGATTGACGCAAAGGCGGCGCCGACGCTCAAAAATGCCGAGGCGGAGGTATTTTATACCGAAGCAATCCGCGAGCTTGCCGCCACCGACATTCCCTTTCTGGTCGCCGGGACCTACGCGGTAAGCGCCTATACGGGTGTCACCCGCCAGACCAAGGACCTCGATATCTTCTGCAAGGCAGGCGACTACGCGCGGATCCTCGCCCATTTCAAGCAGCTTGGATATGCCGTCGAAATCGAGGACGACCGGTGGCTCGGCAAGGTGTTCAAGGGCACGCATTTCTTCGACGTCATCTTCGGCTCGGCCAACGGCACGGTGCCTGTTGGCGACCTGTGGCTGGAACACGCCCGCCAAACCGAGCTGTTGGGCAGCAGGGTGCGGATCATCGGCCCGACCGAACTCATCTGGTCCAAATGCTTTATCCAGGACAGAGGGCGACACGACGGCGCCGATATCGCTCATACGATTCTCAAGGCGGGCGATCAGATCGATTGGCACCGGCTGCTTTCTTATCTGGAGGTTCATTGGGAGGTTCTGTTGATGCAGCTTATCAATTTCAGATGGATCTATCCGAGCGAGCGGGATCATATCCCGGCCTGGTTGCTCGATGAATTGCTCGACCGCCTCGCCAAGCAACGGCAATTGCCGTCTCCAAGGATGAAGATCTGCCGTGGGCGGCTGCTTTCGCAAACCGACTACGAGATCGACGTCAAGGAATGGGGCTTCGCCGGCGTCGGTGGTGTGGGAGAATTCCGTGATGGCTGATCCCGTCAAGAGCAGCGCGCCCAAGGACGGCGCACGCGCGCTCAAAGTTGCCGCGGTCGGGGATCTCCATGTGCGGGAAGATGCACAAAACTCGTATCGAGACCTCTTCGGCGAGATATCGAGCGAAGCGGACATTCTCGTTCTCACGGGAGATCTGACCAATCTCGGCAAGCCTCGTGAAGCGGAGATGCTGGCCGAGGATCTGCGCAACTGCTCGATCCCGGTTGTGGCAGTCCTCGGCAATCATGACTACGAGTCCGGTGCGGTGGAAGACGTCACGAAGATCCTGCGGCAGGCGCATGTTCACCTCCTCGACGGGCAGACAGTCGAAATCGAGGAGGTCGGTTTTGTCGGCGTGAAGGGATTCATAGGCGGCTTCGGGTCACGCATGCTCGGCTCATTCGGGGAACCGGCGATCAAGACGATGGTCGCGGAAAGCGTGAACGAGGCAATGCGACTTGAAAATGCGATGCGCCAGGTGCGGGCCAAGCGCACGCTGGTGATCCTTCACTACGCGCCGATTGCCGACACCGTCGCGGGAGAACCGCTGGAAATATTTCCGTTTCTGGGCTCTTCACGTCTGGCCGAAACGATCGATCGATTCCAGGTCAGTGCTGTCGTGCACGGTCATGCACATCGCGGTTCTTACGAAGGCCAAACGCCTGGCGGAGCCAAGGTCTACAACGTCGCCATGCATGTGGCCAAACCTGGCGGCCGCCCCTACGCCTTGCTGGAAATCTGATGCCAACGGCTTGCGCCGTCGATGCCCATTGGCCTGGACTCAGTTGGTGGCGTTGATCGACCTCGCCAACTCTTCCAGCTTCCGCGGATCGTTGCCGTGACGGCGCACCAGTTCGCGTGCCTGCCTTGACGGCAAATCGGTCGTGGCGGCCAGCTGTCGCACCTGCTGATCGTCGATGGCGACCTGCGGCAATGTATGGTCGATATCTCCTGACTTGTCCTTCATCACGCTTCTCCTTGGTCGATTTCGACGACAACGGCTCGAAAATCCGACCGGTTCCGAACGATCTGCAACTTTTGCGCCGGCATCCGTGGGCGGACCAACGTGCGCCTGCCTTGAGGGCGCAACGATCTCGATGGCTGTATTCTGCCAGGAACCATGCCACGGCGGACGAGTTGTTCCGACTGAACGGAGATAGTTAGATGCCACAGCCAAGACAGCCAGACCCAAATCGCGATATGCCCGTGCCGCCTCCAACATGGAAGCCGGAGCCGATCGAGGAACCCGAACCGGAAACGCTTCCGGACGAGACTCCGCTGCCCAACCCCGACGAGAATGAAGAGCCTCCCGTCCACGCATGAGAGGGAATTTCTGCATCGCGGGGCAAGCGCGCAACCTGCCGAGGACTAACGATCTATCTCGCCAAACACGATGTCGAGCGACCCGATGATCGCGGCAACGTCGGCGATCATGTGCCCTCGAGACAGGAAATCCATCGCCTGCAGATGGGCGAAAGATGGCGCACGTATTTTGCACCGGTAAGGGACGTTGCCCCCGTCAGAAACCAGATAAACGCCGAATTCTCCCTTTGGCGCTTCAACCGCGGCGTAGACTTCTCCCGCCGGCACGCGATGCCCCTCGGTATAAAGTTTGAAATGCTGGATGGTCGCTTCCATAGAGCGTTTCATCGTGGCGCGCCGCGGCGGCGTGATCTTCTGGTTCGGAATCGCGACCGGCCCCTGGCCTTCGGATGACCGCAGTTTTTCCAGGCATTGCTTCATGATCCGCACCGACTGGCGCATCTCCTCCATACGGACGAGATAACGGTCATAGCAGTCTCCGTTCTTGCCGACGGGGATGTCGAAATCCATGTCAGGGTAACATTCGTATGGCTGTGCCTTGCGCAAATCCCATGCCGCGCCCGATCCGCGTACCATCACGCCGGAAAATCCCCAGCGCCAGGCATCATCCAGCCCGATCACACCAACATCGACATTGCGCTGCTTGAAGATGCGGCTGCCGGTGAGCAGATCGTCGAGGTTGTCACAGACTTTGAGGAACGGATCGCAGAAAGCCCAGATGTCGTCGAGAAGCTTCGCAGGCAAATCCTGGTGCACGCCGCCGATTCTGAAGTAATTCGCATGCATGCGAGCGCCGGAGGCGCGCTCGTAAAAGACCATCAGCTTCTCGCGCTCCGCAAATCCCCAAAGCGGCGGCGTCAGGGCGCCGATATCCATGGCCTGGGTCGTGACATTGAGGAGATGCGACAGAAGCCGGCCAATTTCGCAAAAAAGAACACGGACAAGCTGCCCACGCTTTGGAACTGTTATGTCGAGCAGTTTTTCGGCGGCGAGGCAGAACGCATGCTCCTGGTTCATCGGCGCGACATAGTCGAGCCGATCGAAATAGGGCAGCGCTTGCAAATAGTTCTTGTGCTCTATGAGTTTTTCGGTGCCTCGATGGAGCAAGCCAATATGCGGATCGGCACGCTCGACGATCTCGCCGTCCAGTTCGAGCACCAACCGAAGAACACCATGGGCGGAGGGATGCTGTGGCCCGAAATTGATGGTGAAGTTGCGAACGGCGGCTTCGACCATTGCTGCTCTCCGCGACTGCATTTCGTCGATTCAGTGATGCGTATGGTTCGATGCCTCAAGTCGTCGTCTGAATGATCAGCGTCAGCGTGCCATCGCCATCTATGTTTGCAGCGACAACCTGCGAGGAATTGAGCCCATTCGCTCTCAAAGCCGACGTCGCCTGAGGTGAGGCATCGACGGAGCTTTGCAGGCGAAGCAAATCTTCGGCGCTGGTCTGGTTAATCACGGCATCGGCCTGCGCCTTGATTTCGTCCGGCAAATCCTCGACGGCGACAATGGCGACGCCGGTGAAATTCAAACCGGCAGAGCCTGGATCGGGCGGCGCCAGCTCCGGCTGCGCTTCGCCCTGCGGTGGCGTCACCTGGGGAAGCTGCGGTCCGATAGTTTGGGCGTAGACGGGCTGAATGGTGACCGCCCCGGAAAGCGCGACAGCTATCGTCAACATGCGCATGGTCGCTCCTTGCATTCTTCGAGGGAGATTTTGAAGAAACCCCCATGCTGAGCGATGGTTCCGCAAGGCCGGTCCCACCGGGCGATTTCGCCCCAACTCACCCCAGAGAGACGCCGAAAACCCTGGCCAAGGCGTTCGTCACACGGCTGTCTCCAACCGGTTGGGTAGCTCCGTACGGAATCGTACCATCGATTGATCTGCACCTTGGACAGGATCAAAATGAAGCTGAGGTGACCATGGGAGGGAGCCGCATGAGCATCGCCAGATGGGCAATAAGACCTGTCGGTACCGCCAAGGCGTTTCTGGCAGAAGAGCTTCGAAGTGCGCGATACGGCGACATCGTTTCGGTCAAAGCGGCGATAGAGGCCGCTCGCAGGGACGCGCCTTATTTGCAGGATACAGATGATGAATTGATGGAGACGATCATCGAGCTGGCACGGGAACTGGGTCTGGCCGTCCTTTTTGACTCTCGCGATTGACCGATGAGCCATGGTCGATGCGATTTGGTACGAAATCGACAATTGGCTCATGGTCGAAAATGCGCAATCATTGGGAAATGGGACGACGGCTGGACGACAAACTCGATTGCAAGGCTTGTGGGACCATCCAAATGGACATTCCCGACGACGCCAACGAGTCGACGCCAATTCATTGCAGCAATTGCGGCGCCTTTCTCGGCGAATGGGGTGAATTGCAGGATGATTTCTATCGCCAGGCTCGCGGTACCGAAGCATTCGACTTGCGCAACGGAACCATTATCAAGAAGTAGCGCGCAACAACGCGCCCCCCGATGACACAGGTAAATCCACAGGGGGGTGGCAGATTTAACCGACGTCGATCACGACCATCAGCCCGCCGCCGCCCTTTTCCTCGACATTGTTGTTCGTCGTGTGATGCGGGATGTGGCAATGGATGAGCCACTTGCCGGGACGCCGTGCCTTCCAGACGACGTCATAGCGCTGTCCTGGCCCGACATTGATCGTATCGGCCAGAAAGCGCGCCGAGGGAGGAAGCGTCTCACCGTCACGAGCGACGACCTCGAAGGGTCCGCCATGGATATGCATGGGATGGACGAAGCCATTATTGGTGCCGATGAAACGCACCTTCAGCGTCTCGCCCACCTTCATGGGGATGGCGTCGGTTGCGGGATAGGCCTTGCCGTTGATGGTGAAGAAGTTCGGCATACCGCCTTCCATCGGCATCGAAGGATAGGTCAGTCCATCGCGCACCAGCCATTCCTGAAGTTCGATCACATAGTCGTGGTCAGCCTGAACCTCGTCGGCGGGATTGGCAGGGTCGATGATCAGCGCCCCATAGAGCCCCAGCGCCTGGGTACGGTCCGGCTTGGCATGCGGATGATAGAAATAGGTCCCGTGCTGGGTCGCGGTGAATTCGTAGGAATAGGATTGCCCAGGCTCGATCGGCGGCTGGGTGATCTCGGCGGGCCCATCCATCTGGTTCGGCAGGATCATGCCGTGCCAATGCACCGTGGTCTCCTCAGGCAGGTCATTGGTGACGTCGATGCGAACCTTATCGCCCTGGCGAATGTGGATGCGCGGACCGGGGATCTGGCCGTTGTAGGCATAGGCGTCGACCGCGACATTGGGCAGGATCTGCCAGCGGACCACTGAGGGCCTGAGGTCGAACACCTTGACGCCGTTCTCCAGGCGGAATGGCAGTTCCTGGTCGCCTTTGGCGGCAAGGCCATAGGATGCCGTGACGCGATGCGGATTGGTTGCAGCCATGTCACGCATGGCTTCCGCCGGCGTGTCGCGGCCCATGATCATGCCTTGCGGCATGATCGCCCCGCCGACGTCACGTGCCGAAAGCGTCAGGTTCAGCCAGTTCGCCGGTGCGGCCATGCCAATCGCCAGCGCCAGCACCGAGACCATGCCGAGGGCTGCTATCTGCGGCGTCGTGGCGTCCGTCTCCATCTGATGGCCGTTGCGTTTGGATTTGTGGGATGTGTTGGCGTGGCCTTGTCGTCGATCATCGCCGGCGCGGGCATGATGCGTAGCGTGCTGTTGCTGGGCGGTCGGCTCTCGACTGCTCATTTCGGCCGCCTCCGGGCGCTGCGTCATCAACCCGTGCTTCAGTCCGCGGGCGACCAGCCAGACATTGGCGGGATAAGCAAGTGTGAAGCCGGCAATGACGCCGATCGACATCACGCCCCAGAACAAGAGCTCGGTCGGCTCCATCGCGCGCATGTCGCGCCCCATCATCAGGAAGCTCATGACGGGCGCCATGCCGGCCATCATGAAATTCATCGAGATGAACTCGGGCAGGAAGCTCTTGCGCACATTCTCCCAGTAGGTGCCGCCCATCATCGATTTCATGAACAGCGACTGGAAGATGAACAGGCCGAAGGCGAAACCCGCCAGATATTCGACGATGAGGTCGAGCCACATAGGCAGGCCAAGCGTTGCCGTGATGACCGCCGCGAGAATGATGCCGGTTGCATCGCCGGCAACGCAGTGGATGGTCGAACCGACGCCCTGCTTCCATAGCGGCCTGGTGAAGTCTTCATGCTCGCCCGGTCGTGGCTCCTTGTCTGCAAGCACATAAAGCAGCAGCCCCAATGGACCCATATAGAGGGTCACCAGGATGAAACCCCATTTCATCACCACCGGTTCGGGATTGTTGCGGTATTGATCGAAGCCGACATAGAGCGTCGAGGCGGCGGCAAGAGCGAACCAGACGGCAAGGAAATAGTCGATTGGCTGGATGAACATGGATGCATCCCGTCGCGGATCAGCGGTTTGTCACAAGCAGCCCCCGCCAATGAA
>NZ_RZRA01000710.1:0-3056 GCF_003998945.1 Mesorhizobium sp. M7A.F.Ca.CA.003.01.2.1
GGTGATGGTTCTTGCCATGCACGTCATTGGCGATGGCCCCGCCGAGCGTGACGAATTGCGTGCCTGGCACAACGGCGGGGAAGAAGCCGTAGGGGGCGGCGTGGGCGATGATGTCGGACAACAGCACGCCGGCCTCCGCCTCGAGAACACCGGTTTCGGCGTTGAAGGCGTGGATCCGGTTCAGCGATCGCATATCGACGACCGCTCCGGCCCCGTTCTGGCAGGAATCGCCGTAGGAGCGGCCATTGCCATAGGCAAGCAGCGACGCCGGCTTGGCCTGACCGCCCTTCAGCAGCGCGATCGCCTCGTCGGCACCGATGGCGCGCGGCGCCGGCGGCGTGGCAAGGCCAAAGCTTGGGAAACGTCCGGCGGCCATGCCTACCAGCCCCCGATGACCAGCATCACCGCACCGATCAGCACCACGATCTGGCTGCGCCAGTCGCGGATGATGAAGACGACCGGATCGTCATGCATCTCGTTGCGGCGCGCCAGGATCCAGACGCGCATGGTAAGATAAAGCACGATCGGCGCCAGCGGCCAGATCAGCCATGGATGCGGATAGAGTTCCCGCACCGCGACACTGTCCATGTAGAGCGCCAGCACCAGCGCCGAGGAGAAGGCCGAGGCCATGCCGGCCTGGGCGACGATCTCCTGGTCTTCGGTGCGATAGCCGCGACCGGCAATGCGCTCGCCGGGCGGAATGGCGGTGGTGCGCAGTTCGACGAAGCGCTTCACCAGCGCCAGCGACAGGAAGAAGAAGATGGAGAAGGCCAGCAGCCAGAACGAGACGTCGACGCCGGTCGCCGCCGCACCGGCCAGGACGCGGATCGTGTAGAGGCCGGCGAGCGTCAGCACATCGACCAGCAGCATGCGCTTGAACGACAGCGAATAGGCGGTGGTGACGACCATGTAGCCGCCGAGCACAGCCATGAATTCGGGCGACAGGAACAGCCCGGTGCCGATGCCGATCGCCAGAAGCACCGCGATCGCCCCAAGTCCGAACGGGATCGACAGCGCGCCGCTGGCGAACGGCCTGTTGCGCTTGGTGAGGTGTTTGCGGTCGAGCGCGAGGTCGAAGAAATCATTGAGGATGTAGATGGCCGATGCCACCGCGCTGAACGAGACGAATGCCAGCAGGCATTCCCAGATCATGTCGGTGTTGAAATATTCATGCGAGAGCACCATCGGCACTGCGATCAGCGAATTCTTCAGCCACTGATGCACGCGCAGCATCTTGACGATGGTCCGCAAAGTGGGCTTCGGCGCCGACACCGTCTCGGCGCCATGTGCCGCCTGCCAGCGCGCGGCATGGCGGTCGGGCGCGACGACGATCGCGTTGCGTGCGGCATCGAAGACCTGGAGGTCATGGCGGCTGTTGCCGGCGTAGTCGAAACCGCCATCGCCATAGGCTGCGATCAGCGAGGCGCGCTTCCTGCCCGAGGTGAGATTGGCGAGACCATCGGTGGCCAGCACCTGGTCGAAAATGCCGAGATGGGCCGCGATGGCGTCGGCGAACTTGCGCGGCGTACCGGTCGCCAGCACGATCTTGCGGCCCTCGGCGTGCTCGGTCCGGAGGCGGCAAAGCAGCACCTCGCGATAGGGCAGCGATGCCGGATCGATGTCGATGCGCTGCGCGATCGCCTGCTTCAGCCGCGCCGGCCCGCCGGCGATCCAGAACGGTACGAGGAAGATATAGAGCGGGTTCTTCTTGAGAAGGATGAACAGCCCTTCCCACAACAGGTCGGTTGCGATCAGCGTGCCGTCGAGATCGACCGCAAGCGGTATTGCGTTCCTGTCCGATCGCGCATCCATGTCCGTCCTGCCCTGCCCGCGTAGAGTTGCGCGCCGCTTTTCGGCGTCTTGAGGCTGGTATAGCGGGCGATGGCGTAGCGAACGTTAAAACGCACGGTTGCAGACGGCTGCCATGGCGGTATTTCCGGTGTCATTGTTAAACAACCGCTACCGGAAACGATAAAAGGCCGGGCAAATGCCCGGCCTCTACAATCGTGACGCCAAGATTACTTGATGCGGGCGACACCGCCCGAGATCTCGACCGTTTCCGAACCGGTCAGGGCTTCGAGATCGCCATTGGGCAAGGTGACGAAGCAGCCGTTCGGGCAGAACTCAACCGTTTCGCCACCGGCCAGCGCAAGGTCGGTCTTGCTGCCGCCCTCCGTTACGACCAGCGTGCGGGTCTCGGCGTCCTTGTTGACCGCGCTCGCGGCATGGACCGAGCCGATGGCGGCGACCAGGGCGACTGCAGCGACGAGAGACTTCCACATGGTGCAATATCGGTGTTCCCACCGCCTCTGTTGCATTTGGCAAGGCATTTTCGCCTTTGCATGGAGCTTATATGAGATGGAAGCTGAACCGCAACTGAATGCCCCATTCATGCCGCAATCGATTCCGGGCAGGATTGAGGTCGACGGAGTCCGAGCCTAGTCCGGGTCCGGCTTCTTGGTTTTGCGAGACTTGACCAGTCGCTTCTTCTCCGCCTCGGCTTCGGCCCTTATCTGCTCCTGTTCGGCGAAGTCGGCCTCGATCTTGTCGTCGTCCGTCGGCCAGGCCTTGGGCTTGTGGGCCTCGACCACGGCGCGCGGCGTCGAGGGGATCTCGATGTGTTCGCTGCTGAATTTTTCGAGGACGGCAAAACGGATGTCGTTCTGCGCGATGTTGCCGTTCATCACGTCGGCCAGGAACACGCGGATTTCGAATTCCAGGGCGGCGGGGCCGAAATTGGAAAACAGCACGAAGGGTTCGGGGTTCTTCAGCACCATCGGGTGGCTGCGGGCGATCTCCAGCAGGACGGCATGAACCTGCTTGACGTCGCTGCCATAGGCGACGCCGACCTTGATGTCGACGCGGCCGAGCTTGTTGCGGTGCGTCCAGTTGCCGACGGCGTTGTTGATCAGGTTCGAATTGGGCAGGATCACCGATTGCCGCTGGAAGGTTTCGATCTCGGTGGCGCGCACGCTGATCTTCTTGACCGTGCCGCTGACGTCGCCGGCAACGATCCAGTCGCCCACCTTGAACGGCCGCTCGGCCAGAAGGATCAG
>NZ_RZRA01000711.1:0-3055 GCF_003998945.1 Mesorhizobium sp. M7A.F.Ca.CA.003.01.2.1
GGATGAAAACCGTCTGTCCCACCGCATGATCCTTTCGGCCGGAAGCTATTTCCCGCAAGACGCCGGCCGGCCTCGCGGCGGCGCCGTGGACAAGATGTCGGAAAAATCTATCGGAGGATAAAGGCGCCGACAGCCAGAATCAGCACGAACAGAATGGTCGCCGAGAAGAAGCCGCCCGCGAAGAAGCCGAAGGCCATCGCCAGGAGCAGGGCGCCACAAAACAGCGAGCCGTACTTGGCCAGCGCGAGGAAGCCCGCATAGGTGCGGTCATGCTCGGCATAGTCCATCTTCGCGCCCAGTTCGACAGGACCAGTCGGCGAGTGATCAGCCATAGGAATACCCCTTCGAAGACATCTTTCAGGCACATAGCGAAAAGCCGCGCCGAGAGCAATGGCGCTATTGCCGCACAACAACCGACAACTGCCTCAAAGAAAGATTGAAGCCAGCAGTCGACGCCGCGACGGAGTCCGATCGCTGGATTCTGATGCTTGATGCGGAACTCCGAAGGGCGGACGCTTGCGTGGCCTAAGCCGGAGCCTCAGCCGGCTAGATGCGGAAATAGCCCGAGCAACCCGACGACGATCAGATAGAGCGCGACGATGTAGTTCAACAGCCTTGGCATGACCAGGATCAGCACGCCGGCGATCAGCGAGATGAGCGGGGTTAGCGCAAGTGTGGAAATGGTCATGGCGGGTTCCCTCAAAAACCTCAGATCGACCCGGAGCGCTGCTCGTGGCCTCACCCAGAACGCCGAAGTCGCCAAAAGGCTCCTGTCGGCCCTGCAAAATCGTGTGGATCCCTGCCGTATCAGGCGGCTTCGTGATAGTATTTTGCCGTCGGCAGGATGGTCAGCGGCGCGAGTTCCCCGACATGCGGCGTATCGAACAGCATGCGCTGCTCCATTGGCGTCGAGCGGAAGAACGGGAACCGTGAGAAGGACCGCTCGCGGATTGCGTTGACGTCGGCGCGGTAGAGCACGACCTTGTTGAAAACGCCCGGATAGGCGCGCGACTCGCTGATCTTCTCCGAGTAGTAGATACGCTTGTAGAAGCCGGCGTGATCCTCACGAATGGTCGACAGGCAGTAGGGCGCGTTGAAATGGAAGCACGCCATGCCGGCCAGCCGCAGCGTCAGGTAGGGAATCTGCGGGTAGACGCGCGACCATTCGGGATCGGACGCAAACCGGCTGGGACAGATGAAGCTCAGTCCGTCACGAAGCATCGGCATGACGATGTCGCCAAAGGCCTTGGTGGAAGGCGACATCGGCGTCGCCAAGGTGACGTGATGGATACGCAGCGTGCTGACGAGTTCCTGGTCGATATAGACCCCGAAGCGGTACACATTCGGTGCCTCGTCGAGCTCATCGTGAATGGTATGGTTTTCGTTGTCGGGCACCATATCGTTCGAGCGATATGACTTGTAGCGCAGGCGGTAGATGTCCTCGAGATCTTCGCCCTTGTCGCAGCGGCGGTACTCTGTCCGCTCAAGCATCGCCGAAACGTTGCGGGCGAAGCTGGACATGGTGTCGGCGGCGTCCTTGCCGTCCTCGCCCGTCACCGGACGAAGCGAACTCAACTGCACAATCATCAACTCAATCCCCGTACATTGCCGCCGCGATCCGACACTACGACAGGGTCTTGGGATGTAAAAGATGAAAACAGGAAGCAGCCCGTTTACCAGTCGTTAAGGTTAACGATTGCTAAAATAAAACTAAAATTGGTGGTTTTCTTCGTTTTCTGCGTCGCGACGGGGAAAGAGCGTGTCTCGAACATGACGGGAAGCGGCTGAAATTCTGGCATGGCCCGCGATGTGCAAAGAAACCTCGAATGCAGTGAATGCCTAAAGCCTGGGCGCCTGTTCAATCCTGATGGAAACAGGGATGGGCTCTCAGTGCCTGGGCACCATGCGCCAGGCGCCGCAAATCAGCGGCGTACCGCCTTTTTGGCGGTCCTGATATCCTTGGCGAAGGGCCATACCGTGTTCGACATCGTCTCGATGCCGGAAGCGCTGAGCGCCGAACCGAACAGGAACCCCTGGACAAGATCAGGCTTGACCTGCAGCGCCAGGATCTTGAGCTGCTCGAAGGTCTCGACCCCTTCGACGGTCACCGAAAGCCCCAGCGGCCGCGACAGGTTGACGATACCCTTGAGCAGCTCGAGCGAACGGGGATTCTGGGTGACGTCCATCAGGAAAGAGCGGTCGATCTTGATCTTGTCGAGCGGCAGCTTGTGCAGGTAGCTCAGGCTCGAATAGCCGGTGCCGAAATCGTCGAGCGCGATGCGCACGCCAAGCTGCTTCAGCTCCTCAATATACTGGCGCGTCAGCGACTTGTCGTCGAGCAGCGCCGTTTCGGTGACCTCGATCTCGAGCCTACTGGCGGCGAGGCCGGTGCCGGCCAACGCATCGCGAACCTTCTGGATGACATCGCGGCTGCGGAAATCCTTGGCCGAGAGATTGACCGAAACGCTGGTCTGGTCGGGCCATTTGGCGCATTCGGCGCAGGCTGCCTGCAGCACGAAGGTGCTGATCTCGGAAATGATGCCCATTTCCTCGGCAAGCGGAATGAAGATGCTGGGCGAGATTGGCCCGAGATCTGGATGATCCCACCGGCACAGCGCCTCGCAACTGGCGATACGCATGGTGCTCATCGCCACGATCGGCTGATAGACCACCCGCAGGCTCTTGCCCTCTACCGCGGTGCGCAGATCCGCCTTCATCAGCTGACGGTTGCGGAAGGCGGCATCCATCGAAGCTTCGAACAATCGCCAGCTGTTCTTGCCGAGTTCCTTGGCCTTGTAGAGCGCCAGGTCCGCCTTCACGATCATGGCGTCGACATCGGTATCCTTGACCCGTGACAGCACCGCGCCGCCGCTGGCCTGAATGCGCAGCCCGTGACCGGCGACGTCGACTTCCCCTTGCAGGCCGGCGAATATCTCGTCGAGCTGGCTGGTCAGATGGCTCTCATCCTCGACGCGGTCGAAGAAGATCATGAACTCGTCGCCACCGAAACGGCTGACCGTGATATCTTGCTTGGCAATGGCGCCAAGCAAGATAT
>NZ_RZRA01000712.1:0-3043 GCF_003998945.1 Mesorhizobium sp. M7A.F.Ca.CA.003.01.2.1
GCCATGAAGCCGAAACATGCGACATCGCGTCAATCCGTCGGCAGGCGATAATCCTTGAACTGCTGGCGCAAGGTGATCTTCTGGATCTTGCCGGTGGCGGTGTGCGGAATTTCACCGACGAAGGCGACATCGTCCGGCATCCACCATTTGGCCACCTTGCCGTCCATGAAGTCGAGAATATCAGCCTTGCTCGGTTCCTTGCCCGGTTTGCGGACGACGACCAGCAGCGGCCGTTCGCCCCATTTCGAATGGTGGACGCCGATGGCTGCCGCCTCGGCGACATCGGGGTGACCGACAGCCAGGTTCTCGAGGTCGATGGTCGAAATCCATTCGCCGCCGGACTTGATGACGTCCTTGGCACGATCGGTGATCTGCATATAGCCGCCCGCGTCGATGTGGGCGACGTCGCCGGTATCGAACCAGCCGTCCCCGTCGAACTGCTCCACGCCGGCGCCGCCATAATAGGCACGGGCAACGGCCGGCCCACGCACTTTCAGGCGGCCAAATGTCTTGCCGTCCCAGGGTTGCGCATTGTTGTCGTCGTCGGTCACCTTCATTTCGACGCCGAACGGCGGATAGCCCTGTTTCTGCTGGACATCGAGCCGGGCTTCGCCCTCAAGACCAGCATAGTCCGGCTTCAGGGTGCACAGCGTGCCGAGCGGCGACATTTCGGTCATGCCCCAGGCATGGATGACCTGGACATCGTAGTTCTGCTGAAACTTCGTCATGATCGCGCGCGGGCAGGACGAGCCGCCGATGACGACCTTATTGAGATAGGGAAGCTTCTTGCCGGTCTCCTCCAGATGCTGCAGCAGCATCATCCAGACGGTCGGCACGGCCGCACTGAAGGTCACCTTCTCGGTATCGAGCAGTTCATAGATCGAGGCGCCGTCCATCTTGCAGCCGGGCATGACCAGCTTGGCGCCGATCATCGGCCCGCTCTGGCCAAGGCCCCAGGCATTGGCGTGAAACATCGGCACGACAGGCAGGATCGTGTCGCGCGACGACAACCCCATGGCGTCGGGCATGGCGGCGATCATGGCGTGCAGCACGTTCGAACGGTGGCTGTAGACGACGCCCTTGGGATCGCCCGTGGTCCCGGAGGTGTAACACATGCCTGCGGCGGTGCTTTCGTCGAAGGTCTTCCAGGCGAAGTCGCCATCCGCCTCGTCAAGCCACTCTTCATAGGCGACCACATTGGGCAACGTCGTCTGCGGCATGTGTGCCTTGTCGGTCAGCACGATCACCTGTTTCAGCGACTTGACGGCGCCGGCGATCTTCTCGAGCAGCGGCACGAAAGTCAGGTCGACGAAGACTGCCTTGTCCTCGGCATGGTTCATGATCCAGACGATCTGCTCGGGAAACAGCCGCGGATTGAGCGTGTGGTAGATGGCGCCGATGCCCATGATGCCGTACCAGGCCTCGATGTGGCGGGCGGTGTTCCAGGCCAGCGTCGCGATGCGGTCGCCCAACCCATAGCCGTCGCGCTCCAGCCGCTGGGCGACCTTCAGGGCGCGACGATGGATGTCGGCGTAGGTGGTGCGCACGATCGGCCCTTCGATCGAGCGTGACACGATCTCGCGCATGCCATGCTGCCGCTCGGCATTGTCGATGAGCTTATGGCAAAGCAGCGGCCATTCCTGCATCAGTCCCAGCATTCGGTCCTCCCTCACGCTTTTGCGTTGTGCTTTTTGTCCCATTGTGGAGCGAACCGACGGATTGTCCAGCCGCCAATACGGCCGAGCACTGCATTGGGAACAACCGCCACAATCCGGCCATCGTCGGCGTTAAGCTTCGTTAACGGGCAAAGGGGTGCGATTGGCGACTGAAAGAGGTTCGCATGGACGCGCAGCTCGACGACAAGGCTCTCGAGAGTACGCTTGCCGAAAGTCTGGCCGATCTGGTGCCGGACACAAAGACTGTTTCCGAAGATGAATTTGTTGAAGTTGTCGGCGGCGCGCTGGAAGCGGTCGGCGGCACGTTGCTGTTCAAGATGTGCGTCCAGAACCAGGGCGAGGACCAGCACGTCGCAGCCGCGTCAGTCGGCGATGGCGGAAACCGCCAGTTCCTGCTGCTCACCTTGCCGACCGGCGGTGGTTCCCTGAAGGTCGAGACCGTATCGAGAAGCAGCAACCCGGTCGCCGGTATTGCTGCCGCCTATGCGGGTCTCATGGACGTGTTCAAGGCCGCTGCCTGACAGCTGACGACAAGTATCGAGGATATTCGGAGGCGCGATCCGGCAGTGCCGGCCTGGGCAGGTGTTTGCGTGTTGCATGGCGACGGCAGGCCTTGAACAATGCGTTTGCGCGACACATCTCAAAGTCGACGCAAGGAGAGCCGCCGCATGGATCAGATCGCCAACCCCGCACCCGGTTTCCAACGCAACCCGGACAAAATCATCACCATCGAGCCCTATGCCGGCACCGTTACCGTGCGCGCCGGAGACGTGGTCATCGCTTCAACAGCGAAGGCCAAGGTGCTGACCGAAGCTCCCTATCCGGCGGCCTTCTACATTCCGTTCGCCGACATCGATTTCGGCAAGCTTGGCCGCACCGACCACTCGACCCATTGCCCCTACAAGGGCGATGCAAGCTATTGGAGCGTGCTGCCTGCCGGCGAGACCGGCCAGAACGCCATGTGGGCCTATGAACGGCCTTTCGACGAGATGGCTGAAATCGGCAACCACGGCGCATTCTACGCCAGCAAGGTCACGATCGAAGCCAAACCGGACTGAGCCAACGCCGAAGCGGGATACGCTCGGCTGGCCACTCACTCCGTGGTGCCGTTATTGCCGATGCCCTCGGCATCGTCGAGCCGCACAAAGGTCAAGCCCTTGGCCTTGAGCGCCAGCAGCCCCTGCACCACGCCTTCGCCTGCCGCATGGGTCGGCTGGTTGATATGCGAGATAATGACGTCGCCGTCCTTGGCCGCCGCGATGCGCCGCGCGGTTTCCTTGGCGCCGAGCAAGGAGCCGCCGTCGCCGTTTATCGAGAATCCCGCGACCTTGAAGCCAAGCTTGCGGATCATGGCGATTGCCGACGGG
>NZ_RZRA01000713.1:0-3033 GCF_003998945.1 Mesorhizobium sp. M7A.F.Ca.CA.003.01.2.1
GGAGAGGACACCAAAAACAGCAGTCTACCGTCAGCAGCAACTGTCCAACTGACGACCGATCCTCCCTCGCTCGGAATCAGCATCGATGGCAAAGCAACTGCTCCTGCCGTATCAATTCCAGCCCTGCGCAAAAGAAGGTCGAGGGCTGCTGGTGCCCCGTATTCATCAGCCAGTTCGATGACTGTCGCTATTGAATCAGCGCCGACATGCGACAGCTTCAGACCGACACGTGGAGCACCTTCGCCAAGTAACTCATCAACGCTATCGACCGGTCCGAGGTCGAGTTGCAGTTCTGTACCATCAGCAGCCAGGTACTGGTATGCAGCCGCATGCGTTGGCGTGACTACGCACAAACGCACCCTGCCGGCGTTGGTTACGACCGGAAATGTCATCTGCTTCTCGCCATCTATGTCCAACATCCGTCCTTTGCCGAGCCCGAGCTTAACCTCGGGCTGCGGCAAAGCTGCACAGGCGAGCCCGATGCCCACTTCAAGTCGGCTCGTCATCACTGCTTTCAGATGGAACACCGAACGATGGCGCAATCGAGGTTCGCGCCTGGAGTTGGCCATCACAATGTCAAGAGTGGCCTCCTGGCATTCGGCATCGTCGACAATCTCCAGTTCAGGCCAGGAGGCTATCCAACCCACTGCGCGGGCAAGCATCGGGACGCTGTCTTCCTCCTTGTAAAAAAGATCGTCGAGTCCATCAAGGAAATCAGCGCGGCCACCTTCGAATCCAGTCTGTTCCTCCGCTTCCTTGGGATGTTCCCGGACCCAAGCAACCATCTGTTTCAAAATAGCTAAATGGTTTTCTGCTCGCATTCCAGCCAAAGCCAAATGCACATCCGAGGTGACTTTATCGAGGTGATCACGGTAATTGTGAATAAATTGGCTATGGCCGCCATTAGCCACTTCCATCCCGTATAGGTAAGCGTGAAAAAACTGCCTCGCTGACGGCGGTATTTCGTGATCTTTGTAGAGGCCCTGATCAAACATTGCGGTCACGAAATCCATGACTGCAGTCACGAGGTCAGCAACGTAGTTTTCCTTAGCGGCGCGCTCGACTGCTGAAAACGGGACAACAATTGAAGTCACGCGCGGACTGGCCGTCGGTTGCTCCGGCTGGTGCGCCGAAATCGTTGTCGACTGCTGCAGCCTTTTCTTTCGCGAAAAAATTCCGAACATTCCAAAGCCTTCTTACCCGGAGGAAAGCAATACCGGTAGATCAGAGTCTGTCAGCAGAATATCACTTGGAAAAGTGGATAAAAAGGCGCTTGAAATTCATTTTCACTGCGTCTTACCAATATTTTGAAGAACACTTCAACCGATAGTTTGAAGAACACTCCAAAAACTGACCTCGAGGCTTCGTCGCGAACTCAGCAAAGAGCAGCCAAACCAAAATTATCGGTTCTGTGCCTGTCGGCAGACCGCTGCCTCGCCCGTCCTTGGTGAGACAGCGCCATCATGGACCATTTGGCGATGCTGACGCACTCAACAAGGAGTCCCCTACATGCAGAAACCACCTGCCCCCCAAGCGCATCTCGTCACTGCCGGTCTCGCTTTCGGCGAGTCGCCGCGCTGGCATGACGGACGGCTGTGGCTTTGCAACTGGGGCACCGGCGAGATTATCGCCGTCGATGCCGACGGCAACCGCGAGGTCATGCTCACCGTACCGGCTGTCCTGCCCTACTCCATTGACTGGCTGCCGGATGGCCGCCTGCTCGTCATCTCCGGCCGCGAAGGGCTGCTGCTACGACAGGAGGCCGACGGGAGCCTCGTCACTCGCGCCGATTTGCGTGAC
Organism: Mesorhizobium sp. M7A.F.Ca.CA.003.01.2.1; assembly: GCF_003998945.1. Taxonomy (NCBI): domain Bacteria; kingdom Pseudomonadati; phylum Pseudomonadota; class Alphaproteobacteria; order Hyphomicrobiales; family Phyllobacteriaceae; genus Mesorhizobium; species Mesorhizobium sp. M7A.F.Ca.CA.003.01.2.1. The sequence continues at coordinate 1,801 of NZ_RZRA01000713.1, forward strand.
CTGTCGAAAAGCCCTTGGAACGAGATCGTCGTCGACGGGCGCGGCAACACCTATGTCAATGGCGGCGGACCGGCGCCGGCTTCTGGCGAGCATTTCAGCCCCGGCACCATCGTGTTGATCACGCCGGACGGCGCGGTCCGGCAGGTGGCGGAAAATATCGCCTTTGCCAACGGCATGGCAGTGAGCCCGGACAACAAGACGCTGATTGTCGCGGAATCCCATGCCAATCGGCTGACCGCCTTCGACATTGCCGCCGACGGCAGCCTTGCCAACCGAAGGGTCTGGGCCGACCTCGACGGCTATCCCGACGGCATCTGCCTCGATGCCGAAGGGGCGGCCTGGTATGCGGATGTTCCCAACAAGCGTTGCGTGCGGGTGCGTGAAGGCGGCGAGGTGCTGCAGACAGTGACCGTCGATCGCGGCTGCTTTGCCTGCATGCTGGGCGGCACCGACAGGAAAACGCTGTTCATTCTCGCCGCCGAATGGCGCGGCTTCGAGCATATGGTCAGCGACGCCCGCACCGGCCAGGTGTTCAGCGTCGAAGCGCCGGCACCTGGCATCGGCTGGCCGTAACAGCCTTGCTACAGCCCGGGAACCCTCTGATAGTTGGCGATGTCGGCGCGAACGCCGAGCCGGGCGATCGTCTCCTGCGGGTTGAAGGCGATGCGCTCGTGCGCGGCCTTGACGATCGGCACGACATTGTCGACGGCCGCCTGGCTTTCCCATTCGACGATGGTGACGAGGTTGAATTCGCCCGGCCCGGAGAATTGCTCGAGCAGGAAATCCTGCACGAAGCCATGCTGCAGGCGCAGCAATTCATGCGTTGTCCTGACCTTGGCGAGTATCTCCTCGCGGGCGCCGGCCGGGACGACGAATTTGTCCACCCTGAACACGCTGCCGCCGTTAACAGTCTGATTTATCTTGCTCATTTCGATTGCTCCGTTCCTGGATCATGGTGTTTTTTGGGCTCCAGGAACGGCCTACAATCTCAACTTAAGTTGAGATCAAGTGCAAAAATCAGATCACACGCCGAACCTTCAATTCACCTCCGACGTGCGCCGGCGGACGATGACACCAAGTTCGTCGCCTTCGCGAGCCAAGCGCAGCCGCTCTTCGGCCTCGGTCGCCTCGCGCTGGCGGTCCCACATCGAGGCGTAGAGGCCATGCTTGCGCATCAGCTCGGCATGGGTGCCGCGCTCGGCGATCTGGCCGTCCTGCAGCACGATGATCTCA
>NZ_RZRA01000714.1:0-3031 GCF_003998945.1 Mesorhizobium sp. M7A.F.Ca.CA.003.01.2.1
GGGAGGTTTCGCCCGCCGCGACCAGCGCTTCCAGCCGGTCGGCATCGAAACGCGCATAGGCGCGCAGCGCCGAGGGCGTGGAAAAATCCGCAACCAGCATGTCGACGGGTCCGTCGGTGCGGGTCTGCAGGATGAACTTGCCCTCGAACTTCAGCGAAGTGCCGAGCAGCACGGTCAGCACACAGGCCTCCGCCAGCAGGCGGGCGACCGGCTCGGGATAATCGTGGCGGCTGAGGATGGCGTCCAGCATCGGCCCGAGTTGGACCGTGCGGCCGCGCACGTCGAGAGGGCCGACCTCGAACGGCACGACGTGATCGTCGCCGGCATAGCCGAATTCGCCGAGTTTGGGGTGATGTTCAGTCACTTGATAGGTTTCCAACATGACAAAGCTCCAGGGCGCGGCCATGCCGCCCTCCGGGGCGCATGCGTCGAAACGCGCTTGATTTGCGTGATGCGGCGCAAATAGGCATCACACGCCCGCAGATCAAGCTCCCAGGGATCAAGCGCCCAGACACTTCAAGCGCCTAGACACCAGGCAAGCACGGCCTTCTGGGCATGGAGCCGGTTCTCGGCCTCGTCGAAGACCACCGAATGCGGTCCGTCGATAACCTCGTCTGTCACTTCCTCGCCGCGATGCGCCGGCAGGCAGTGCATGAACAGCGCGTCCGGCTTGGCTCTCGCCATCAGCTTGGCATTGACCTGGTAGGGCGAGAACACATTGTGGCCGCGGGCGCGATGCTCCTGGCCCATCGACACCCAGCAATCGGTGACGATGCAGTCGGCCTGATCGACGGCTTCCTCGGGCGAGCGGGTGAAGTGCAGCTTGCCGCCATGCGCCTGCGACCAATCGATATGCTTCTGCGCCGGCTCGCTGCCTTCGGGAACGGCGACGTTGAGGTTGAAGCGGAACCGGGCCGAGGCCTCGAGCAGGGAATGCAGCACATTGTTGCCGTCGCCGGTCCAGGCGATGGTCTTGCCGGCTACCGGACCGCGATGTTCCTCGAAGGTCATGATATCGGCCATCAGCTGGCAGGGATGGGTATCGTCGGTCAGTCCGTTGATCACCGGCACGGTGGCGTTCTCTGTCAATTCCAGCAGCCGCTCATGCGAGGTGGTGCGGATCATGATCGCATCGACATAGCGCGACAGCACCTTGGCGGTGTCGGCGATGGTCTCGGAACGGCCGAGCTGCATCTCGGTGCCGGTCAGCATGATGGTCTCGCCGCCGAGCTGCCGCATGCCGACGTCGAAGGAGACGCGCGTGCGCGTCGACGGCTTGTCGAAGATCATCGCCAGCACCTTGCCTTCGAGCGGTTTGGTGCGCTCGCCGGCCTTGAGCCGCGCCTTTCGCACCACCGCGTCGTCCAGCATCAAGCGCAGGTCGCCTTCGGAAACGGTGGAAAGATCGGTGAAATGGCGAACTGACATCAGCAATGATTCCGGGATTACTTCGCCGCGGCGGAAGCGATCGCCTCCGCCAGGCCCTTGGCGCCGGCGCGGATGCGGTTGAGCGCGTCATGGATCTCGGCGTCGGTGACGGTGAGCGGCGGCAACAGGCGAATGACGTTGTCGCCGGCCGGAACCGTCAACAGGTGCTGGTCGCGCAAGGCCATGTTCACCTTGGTGTTGGGCATGGCGCATTTGAGGCCGAGCATCAGCCCGGCACCCCTGATGTCCTCGATGATTTCGGGAAACTCGTCGGCGACCGACGCCAGACCCTGCTTCATCAGCAGCGCCTTGCGCTGGACATCTTCGAGGAAGCCGTCTTCCAGCACGACATCGAGCACGGCGTTGCCGACCGCCATGGCAAGCGGGTTGCCGCCGAACGTGGTGCCATGCACGCCGGCGGTCATGCCGACCGCCGCTTCATCCGTGGCAAGGCAGGCGCCCATCGGGAAGCCGCCGCCGATACCCTTGGCAATCGCCATGATGTCGGGCGTTACACCCGACCATTCATGTGCGAACAGCTTGCCGGTGCGGCCGATGCCGCACTGGACCTCGTCGTAGATCAACAGCAGGCCGTGCTGCTCGCACAATTGCCTGAGCCGCTTCAGCGACTGCGTCGGCACCGGGCGGATACCGCCCTCGCCCTGCACCGGCTCGATCAGGATCGCGGCCGTCTCCGGCGTGATCGCCTTTTCGGCGGCGTCAATGTCGTCGAAGCCGACCTGGTCGAAACCTTCGACCTTGGGGCCGAAGCCCTCGAGATACTTGTACTGGCCGCCAGCCGCGATGGTCGCCAGCGTGCGGCCATGGAAGGCGCCTTCGAAGGTGATGATGCGAAAGCGCTCGGGATGGCCTTTGACGAAATGGTAGCGCCGCGCCGTCTTGATCGCGCATTCCAGCGCCTCGGCGCCGGAATTGGTGAAGAACACCTTGTCGGCGAAGGTGGCGTCGGCCAGCCGTTCGCCAAGCCGGCTCTGCCCGGGGATCTCGTAGAGGTTGGAGACATGCCACAGCTTGGCTGCCTGCTCGGTGAGTGCGGCGACCAGGTGCGGATGGCTGTGGCCCAGCGAATTGACGGCGATGCCGCCGGCGAAATCGAGATATCGCTCGCCCTTGTCGGTAATCAGCCATGTGCCTTCCCCGTGGTCGAAGGCCAGGGGTGCGCGAGCAAAGGTCTCGTAAAGCGCCGAACCGCTCATTATATGCGTCTCCGGTACCGGAAAATCAAAAAAGCCGCCAAAGCGGCGGCCTGTGCGGCTTATCCTGTTTTTCGGCCATGAAGTCAACGAAAACGTCGCGTAGTGGCGCGCGGCAAGCCCCCCGACGGGACGCCGGCTCATAAGCGACCGGGCAAGTTGGGGAAAACCGAAAAAACCGATTCGTGTTGCACTTGGGACTCTTGTCACCGAGTCAGCGCATAGAGTAGTTGTAGTCGAGAAATAACTAGATTTCGTGCGGCGGACCTAATCACCAGATATATGTGGTGTCTGCCCTGGCAAATGTTGCCGGGTCGGGAGAAGGATTCCGATTGCCGCACGCTTAGAGGAGCGCGGTCTCATGAACTGGACTGACGAGCGGGTAGAAC
>NZ_RZRA01000715.1:0-3030 GCF_003998945.1 Mesorhizobium sp. M7A.F.Ca.CA.003.01.2.1
ACTGCGGACCGAGCAGGTCGAAGGTGTAACACATATGCAGCTTGTCGCCGCCTGAAGTGTAGGCCGCGAGCGTCTGCAGCGAGCGGCCTTCATCGCCGATCTCGCCGACGGCGGCGCGGTCGTCATATTCGTCGAGCAGCGCCCTGAAGCGGCGCAGGAACGCCAGGTTTTCCGGCTGCGTCTTGTCGAACAGGTGCTCCTGGTAAAGGTAGGTGTTGGTCTCGCTGTTGGTGCCGGCGACGCTTGATGCCAAGGGTGGATTGCTGCGCAACCAGCGGTCGTGGACATAGTAATTGACCGTATCGAGCCGAAAACCGTCGACGCCGCGCTCCAGCCAGAAGCGCACAGTTTCCAGAAGCGCGTCCTGAACCTCCGGATTGTGGAAATTCAGATCGGGCTGCGAGGGGAGGAAATTGTGCATGTAATACTGCCGGCGGGTAGAATCCCATTCCCAGGCCGGGCCACCGAAGACGGAGAGCCAGTTGTTTGGCGCGCTGCCATCTGGCTTGGTATCGGCCCAGACATACCAGTCGGCTTTGGGGTTATCGCGGCTGGCGCGGCTTTCGACAAACCAGTCGTGCTTGTCGGATGAATGCGACAGCACCTGGTCGATGATGATCTTCAGGCCGAGACGATGCGCCTCGGCGACCAGCGCATCGAAATCCTCGAGCGTGCCGAACATCGGATCGACATCGCAGTAGTCCGACACGTCGTAGCCCATATCGGCCATCGGCGACTTGAAGAAAGGCGACAGCCAGATGGCGCCGACACCGAGCGAGGCGACATGGGCGAGCCTCGATGTGATACCGGCGAGATCGCCGCTGCCATCGCCGGTCGTGTCCTGGAAGGAGCGCGGATAGATCTGGTAGATGGCGCAACCGCGCCACCATCCCTTCTTGTCACTCGCCGCCATTGCGCTTCTCCCTTGTGCCGGCCTGCGCTCGTTCGATCATGAAGATCATCGTCCGCCCGGATATTGGCCGCGAGATATCCGCCGCATCCGGCGCTTCGATAGCTGGGGCCCAGAAGAATCCGTCTCGTTCAGGCAAGGTGAACATGCAGGCCCGGCGATCGCCGTTGACAAGCACCGCAAGACGGCGGTCGTCATCGCTGGCGCCACTCAGGACCATGACAAGACGGTGCCGCTGCGGATCCTGCCAGCTCTGTTCATCGAGCGGCGCGCCCGTCTCAGCAAGCCATGCGACGTCCGGTATCTCCGAACCTGCCGGCGGCTGGCCAGTGAGGAAGCTTGTGTCGGAAAGCGCCGGCATCGATCGGCGCAGCCTCGAGAGTTCCGCCGTGTAGCGCTCCAGCGCCTGGTCGCGGCCGGCCCAGTCGAGCCAGGTGATCTCGTTGTCCTGGGCATAGGCGTTGTTGTTGCCTTGCTGGGTGCGGCCGAATTCGTCGCCCGCGGTCAGCATGATGGTGCCGCGCGAGGCAAACAGCGCGGCGAGCAGAGCGCGCTGGTCGTTCTGGCGAGCCGCTGCCACGGCCGGGTTGTCCGCATCACCTTCCACGCCGTTGTTCCAGGACAGGTTTTCATTGTGGCCGTCGCGGTTCTGCTCGCCATTGGCTTCGTTGTGCTTGCGCTCGTAGCGCACGATGTCGGCGAGCGTCATGCCGTCATGGGCGGCGATGAAATTGACACTGCGGCTGGCGCCTTGCCCGTTCGCGGCAAACACATCTGACGAACCGGCGAGCCGGGTCGCCAGGGCGCCGACCATGCCGGCGTCGCCACGCCAGAACCGTCTTACATCGTCGCGATACTTGTCGTTCCATTCGAGGAAGGGCGCTGGAAAATTGCCGAGCTGATAGCCGTCGGGGCCGATGTCCCACGGCTCGGCGATCAACACGCGATCGGCCAGCAGTGCGTCATCGCGCATCGCTCTCAGCAGCGGCGCCTCGGCATCGAATGTGCCCTCGACCCGCCCCAGAATGGGAGCGAGGTCGAAGCGGAAGCCATCGACACCGGCATCCCTGACGAAATGGCGAAGCGTGTCGAGGACCATCTCCTGGACCACAGGATGGTCGCAAGCGACTGTGTTGCCGGTACCGGTGTCGTTGGCCAGCCTGCCATCAGGTGTGTGCCGGTAGTAGGCCTGGTTGTCGAAGCCGCGCAGCGACAGCGTGGGACCAAGCCTGTCGCTCTCGCCGGTGTGGTTGAAGACGAGGTCGAGGATGACGCCGATACCAGCCTGGCGCAGCACAGCGACCGTGTTTCGCAGTTCCATGATGCCGCCCGGCGCAAGGCGCGGATCGAGGGCCATGAACGTCACGGGATTGTAGCCCCAGGCGTTGCGCAGCCCGAGCGGCGGCAGATGCCGTTCGTCGATCGACGCGGTCACCGGGATCAATTCGACCGCGCCAACGCCGAGTTTTTTCAGGTGCTCGACGATCGCCGGTTGAGCAAGTGCGGCGACTGTTCCGCGCAATTTTTCGGGAACGTCCGAATGCAGCATGGTGAAGGCGCGCACCGGAATTTCGTAGACCAGGCCGCCGGCGCGGAAGAGCGGCGGCGCAGCCTGCACAGGCTTCGGTAGCGCAGCCGCGATCGCCTTCGGCATCAGCGACGCGGTATCGCCCCCCTCGCCCCGGCGATCGGCCAGCCGCCAGTCATAGGCATAAGGCCTGTCAATCTCGACGGCGTAGGGATCGGTCAGCAATTTGTCGGGGTCGAACCACAGTCCATGCTCCGGCGCATAGTCCCCGTCGGCGCGGAAACCGTAGCGGGTTCCGGAGCCAAGACCTGCAACGAACAGCGCGTGGACGCCCTCGCCTTCCCGCTGCAGTTCGAGCCGTTCGATTTCCCGCATGCCCTGCTCGTCGAAGATCGAGACCCAAAGCCGACGGGCGGCCTGCGACCAGGCGGCAAAGCGGATGCCTTCGCGGGTGACTGTGGCGCCGAGCTGGGTCATGCCCGCGCCTCACCTTCTCCCCTCGCGGGAGAAGGTGGATCGGCGCGCAGCGCCGAGACGGATGAGGGGTGTTGAAAGGAACGCGGCGTTAGTGATCTGGACATCGGTTTGCGCC